>CAYYVB010000461.1:0-2490 GCA_964475035.1 uncultured Opitutaceae bacterium
GGGCGCGTCACGGAGCCGACGCGGTCGCGGACGTAGAGCTGCACGACTTCCTCGCCGGCGCGCGGGCCGGTGTTGCGGACGCGCAGGCGGACGGTCAGCGGCGGCCCGTCGGCGCGCAGCGTCGGCGAGGCAAGACGGAGTTCATCGTAGGCGAATGTCGTGTAGCTGAGTCCGAAGCCGAAGGGGAAGTGCGGCGAATTCGGCGCGTCGAGGTAGCGCGTGTAGTAACGGTCGCCTGCATCGAGCGGCGCGGGGCGGCCGGTGTTCTTGTGCGCGTAGAAGAGCGGAAGCTGTCCGACGCGGCGCGGCCAGCTCACGGGCAGGCGGCCCGACGGGTTTGCGGCGCCGGTGAGCAGATCCGTCACGGCGGGTCCGCCCATCGTGCCCGGATGCCAGGCGACGAGCACGGCGTCGACGAGCGGTTCGACTTCCTCGAGCAGCAACGGCCGGCCGGTGAGGAGCAGGAGGACGATCGGTTTCCCCGCGGCGCGGAGTTCGCGCAACAGCGCGACTTGCGGGCCGGACAGATCCAGCGACGTGCGGCTGGTGGCTTCGCCGGATTGATCCGCGTCCTCGCCGAGCGCGACGAGCACGACGTCCGCCGCTTCCGCCGCGGCGCGCGCGGCCGCGAAGCCGGAAGTGTCCTCCCCGCGCACGGCGCAACCCGGCGCGTAGCGCAGACGCTCCCCCGGGAAGATTTCCGCCAAGGCAGTGCGGATCGTCACCGTGTCCTCCGACCGGCCGCGGGCGCGCCAGGCGCCGAGTTGGTGCAGCGGGGCATCGGCGAGCGGACCGATGAGGGCCACGGTCCGCGTCTCGGGCGCCAACGGGAGGACACCGGTGTTTTTCAAGAGCACGCACGAACGCCGCGCGAGATCGCGGGCGGCGGCGAGATGATCCGGGTGCAGCAGCGTGGTGGCCTCGCGCGCCTCGTCGTTGAAGCGATACGGATCGTCGAAGAGGCCGAGCCGGAACTTCGCGCTCAACACGGCGGACACCGCCGCATCAAGCCGCGCCTCGGGCACGACGCCGGAGCGGACGAGTTCCGCCAGATGCGCCGCATAGGCGCCGCCTTCCATGTCCATGTCGAGGCCGGCGAGCATGGCCTGTTGCGCCGCGGCACGGAGGTCGCCGGCGCTGCCGTGTTGGATCATCTCGCGGATCGAGGCCCAGTCGGAAACGACGAAACCGCCGAAACCCCACTCGTGCCGCAGGATGTCGGTCAGCAGGAAACCGCTGGCCGAGCACGGCGTGCCGTCGAGGTCGTTGAACCCGGACATGAAGGTGGCCACGCCGGCGTCGAGCGCGGCGCGGAACGGCGGCAGATACACCTCGCGCAACACGCGCTCGGTTACGTCGGTGGTGAAATAGTCGCGACCCGCCTGCGCGGCGCCGTAGGCGGCGAAGTGTTTCGCGCAGGCGAGCAGGCGGTCTGGCTGCGTGTAGCGGCCGTCGCCCTGAAGGCCGCGCACGCGGGCGCGGGCGACGGCGGCGCCGAGGAACGGATCCTCGCCCGCACCCTCGGCGATGCGGCCCCAGCGCGCATCGCGCGCGATGTCGATCATCGGCGCGAAGGTCCAGTGCAGGCCCGCGGCAGCGGCCTCGGCGGCGGCGATGCGCTCCGATTCCTCGATGCGGGCGAGGTCCCACGAGGCCGCCGCGGCGAGCGGGATCGGGAAAATCGTCCGGTAACCGTGGATGACATCGAGGGCGAAAAGGAGCGGGATGCCGTGCCGTGACGACGCGACGGCGGCCTGTTGCCAGCGGCGCGTCTCGGCCGCGCCGGAGACGTTGAGCATGCTGCCGACTCCGCCGGCCTGAAGGGCATCCTCGTCGCGAAAAACGGCTTCAAGCCCGCCAGCGGCTACGGCGGCATCCATGTCGATGTGAAGTTCGGCGCGGAGAAGACCGTGGCCGCCACCGGCGCCCAACCCGCCGCCGCCGGCCCGCAGGTTCCGTCCACCGCCGTCGCCTCTGGCAGCCTCATCAGCACCCTCTTCCTCGCGCTGATCGGCGGCCTGATCCTCAACCTCATGCCCTGCGTTTTTCCCGTGCTCGGCATCAAGATCATGGGCTTCGTCAACCAGTCCGGCAGCGACAAGGCCAAGGTCGTGCAGCACGGCCTCGCGTTCACGCTCGGGGTGTTGGTGTCCTTCTGGGTGCTGGCCGGCCTGCTGCTCTTCCTGCGCGCCGGCGGCTCGCAGCTCGGCTGGGGCTTCCAGCTCCAGTCGCCGGCCTTCGTCTTCGGCATGGCGGTGTTTCTGCTCATCTTCGCGCTCAACCTGAGCGGCCTGTTCGAGGTCGGCCTTTCCGCCGCCGGCGCCGGCGCCGAACTGCAATCGAAGGAGGGTCTGACCGGCTCGTTCTTCACCGGCGCGTTGGCCACGCTGGTGGCGACGCCGTGCAGCGCACCGTTCCTCGCGCCCGCGCTCGGCGCGGCGCTGTCGCTCTCCGCCGTCGAGTCGTTCCTCGTCTTCACCGCCATCGCGG
>CAYYVB010000462.1:0-2479 GCA_964475035.1 uncultured Opitutaceae bacterium
CCGCCGCCGATGCCGGTGACGAGCGCCAGCGCGAAGACGCCGACGATGTCCCACCCGCGTTTCACGCCCGCGAGCGCGCCGGTGATGGCGAAGAGGAAAGTCGCGCCGAGATCGAACAGCACCGGCAGCTCGAAACTTCCGCGCAGGACGGTGGCAAGGATCGGCATGGCGATGGGGAAGCGCCCGCGCTCAGGGCTTCTTCGGCTCGGTGGCGGGCGTGGTCGGTGTAGGCGACGGGGCTGTCGCCGCCGGGCCGAACGTCACGTTCTGCGTCGCCTCGGCGATCTCCTTCAGCGCCCTCTCCATCGCGGCGCGATCCTCGGGCGAGTCCTTCACCACCGGCTGGCCGCTGGAGAAATCGATCGTCTTGCCCTCGTTCGGCCCGCCGAGTGGCACGAATGGCAGCTCGGCCGCGACCGGACCGATCGCCTTCGGTGCCGTCGCGGCGGGCGCGGCCCGCATCGCGGCGCGGCGGTCGGCGACATACCACAGCACGAACGCCACCGCCCCGAGCAACAGGGCGAGGAGGACGAGAATTTCCTTCGAGCGGTGCACGCGGACAAGTTAGCCCACGCACCACCCAGCGCCAGTGCAATCACGCCCGCGATCAGGCCGGGCATCGCGAACGTGCGGCGCCGATGAGGGTGCGCGCCGTGCGCACGGGGGCGAACTGGCTCAGCAGCGAGAGCGACAAAGCGAACAGAAAACACGTTGCGCCCGGCACAGCGCCCGCGACGATGCGCGCTCCCGATGGCCCGCCCTGCCGACATCCTCCGCGAACTGCGTCCGACGCTCACGCTGGCGCTGCCCATCGTCGTCGGTCAGGTCGGGCAGATGCTGATGGGCATCACGGACAGCGTGATGATCGGGCAGGTGGGCAAGGTGCCGCTCGCCGCCGCGGCCTTCGCCAACGGCGTGTGCAATCTCGTCTTCATCGTCGGCATCGGCCTGCTGCTCCCCGTCGCCGTGCTCACCGCCCGTGCCCACGGCGCCCGCGAGCCGCGCGAATGCGCCGAGTATCTCCGCCACGGCATGGCGTTCGGATGGATCATCGGCCTCGGCGCGCTTGTCCTGATGGCGGCGACGGCGACGCAACTCCACCGCTTCGGCCAGCCCGCCGAGGTCGTGGCCGAGGTGAATCCGTATTTCCTCCTCCTCACGGCGTCGCTGCTCCCGGCGCTGTTGTTCCAAGTGTTGAAGCAATACTGCGAGGCGCTCGGGCATCCGTGGGTGCCGATGGTCGTGCTGCTGGGGTGCGTCGGCCTGAACGTGTTCCTCAACTGGGTGTTGATCTATGGTCGCCTGGGCGCGCCGGCGCTCGGACTCGCCGGTGCGGGCTGGGCGACGCTCGCGGCGCGCACGGTCGCACTGCTCGTGCTGTGGCGCTGGCTGGCGGGCCGGGCCGAGGTGCGCGCGGAATGGCCGGAACGCTGGCGGGGCAAGCTCTCCGCGGCGCGCGTGCGCGAGATGCTGCACATCGGCGTGCCGGCGGCGGGACAATGGCTGTTCGAGGCCGGCGCGTTTTCCGCGGCGGCATTCATGATGGGCTGGCTCGGCACCGTGCCGCTCGCCGCGCACCAGATCGCGCTCAGCTGCGCGGCGTTCACTTTCATGTTCCCGCTCGGACTCTCGAGCGCCGTGGCGGTGCGGTTGAGCAAGACGCTCGGCGAAGGCCGTCACGCGGCGTTGCGGCCGATCGGCTTCGGCGCGCTCGCGGCGGGGTTTGTCATCATGGCCGGCTTCGGACTCGTCTTCGCCTTCGGCGGCGCGCTTCTCGCCCGTGGATTCACGCCCGAGGCTGACGTCGTCGCGCTGGCGGCGCAACTGCTCGTCGTGGCGGCGATCTTCCAGGTCTTCGACGGCGGGCAGGTCATCGGCGCCGGGGCGCTGCGCGGATTGTCCGACGTGAAAATCCCGACGCTCATCACGTTCGTGGCGTATTGGATCTTCGCGCTCCCCGGCGGCTACCTGCTGGCGTTCCACACGCCGCTGGGAGCCGTCGGTGTCTGGGCCGGGCTCGCGGCCGGACTCGGGTGCGCGGCGGTGCTGCTCGGCTGGCGCTTCCACCGGCTGACGGCGGCCACGGTGCCGGCCGCGACCGGGACGTAGAATCTTCGCCCCGGGATTTGCTTTTTGCGGGAAGCGACACAGCGTCGATGCTTCCCTATGCAACTACTTTCTCCCCTCCAAGTCGGCGACGTCACCGTCCCCAACCGCGTTTTCATGGCTCCGCTCACGCGCGTGCGCGCGGACGAGCAGCACATCGCCGGCGACCTGATCGCCGAGCATTACCGGCAACGCGCCTCGGGCGGGCTGCTCATCGCGGAGGCGACGATGGTCGCGGGCAACGCGCGCGCCTTCGGGCTCGAGCCCGGCATCTACAGCAACGCGCACGCGGCCGGTTGGAAGAAAGTGACCGACGCCGTGCACGCGGCGGGCGGGCGCATGGCGTTGCAGCTCTGGCATCCGGGCCGCGCGA
>CAYYVB010000463.1:0-2477 GCA_964475035.1 uncultured Opitutaceae bacterium
TTGATGACGATGACGACCTTGAGGCCGTGCTGGAGAGCCTTGCGGAGGACGAAGCGGGTCTGGGCCTGCGGGCCATCGTAGGCATCGACGAGGAGGAGCACGCCGTCGACCATGCGGAGGGCGCGTTCGACCTCGCCACCGAAGTCAGCGTGGCCGGGGGTGTCGACGATGTTGATCGTCTTGTCCTTCCAGTGCACGGAAGTGTTCTTGGCCTTGATGGTGATGCCCTTCTCGCGTTCGAGGTCCATGGAATCCATGGCGCGCTCCTCGACCTGCTGGTTGGCGCGGTAAACGCCACCTTCCTTGAGGAGCTTGTCGACGAGCGTGGTTTTGCCGTGGTCGACGTGGGCGATGATGGCGATGTTGCGGATGTTCTGGTTCATTGGGCCGGTGGCGCTTGGAAAGAGAGAAAAGGGCCACGGTGCGGTCCGGCCCGGCGCATGGCAAGAGCTAGTTTCACCCGCTGCTGCCGGGAATCAGGCGCCGGTCGCCGTCGCGCGTGGGAAAAGGCACGTAAACACGGCGCCTTGGCCGGGTTCCGAACGGACGAGGATCCGGCCGCCATGGCGGTGCAGGATGCGGAAGGCGATGGCGAGACCGAGGCCAGTGCCTTTGCCCTTGGGTTTGGTGGTGAAAAACGGCTCGAAAATGCGTGCTCGCACGGCGTCGGTGAGTCCCGGACCTTGGTCGTGCACGGAAATGCCCAGCTGGTCATCGCCTACGGGTTGGGCGGTGACCAGGATGGTGCCGCCTGCGGGCATGGCATCTCGGGCGTTATCCACGAGGACGTGCAGGGCGCGCAGCGCTTGTGTGCGGTCGAGCGGAATCGAACCGAGACCGGGCGCAACAAAGACGCTCAGTGCGTGCGCGGCACCGAGCGACTCGGCGGTCTGGCCCTTCAGCTCTTCAAGCAAGGATACGGGTGCGTGCGGCTCAATCGGACCGTCCAGGCGCGGGGACAATGCCAGCAGTTGCCGCAGCAGGTGCGTGCCGCGCTGGGCGGCAGTTGAAATGCTCTGCGCGTGTTTTTTGACGTCGCCTGCGTCCATCTCGATCAGAGCCACGGAGCCCATGATCGCGGCCATCACGTTGTTGAGGTCGTGAGCGACGGCTCCCATGGCTTCGCCAATCGCAGCGATCTTCTGCGCGGCTTCGGCGTCCGAGGCAGGCGAGGGGAGACCAGACATCTGCTTTCAAACGAATCCCCGCCGGCCTGGGAAGCAAGCCCGGGAATCCCCCACTCACGCTCCGGGTTTAGCCATTGCGAGCATACGGCCCGCCTGCATCGTCCACCGCCGCTGCACCCCTCAGCTCTACACCCCTTGGCCCATGAAAATCCCCGCTGCGTTGGTCCTATTGGCTGCCTTGGTTGGTGGCGTCACCGCTGCCGCCAGCAACTATGATCCGGACGCTCAATACCGCGTCACCATAGCGCTCGATCGCACAAGCATTCTCCCAGATGACGCGGCATGGCGTGCTTTCGCGGATGCTTACATCAATCTTGTCAGCCTCAACACCGCCAAGGGCGAGAAGGCGACCTTGCAGGGAAATTCCATCATCTTGGAATCCCCCAGCACGCGCGGCTCGGCAATCTTGGATATGCTCGCGGACAATTCGACGCCATTCACGCCCGTGCAATACCGCGTCGTCAGCGCCGAGAAGCTGTCCGGCGGCACAGCGGGCAACAACACTTCGACCGCCGATCAGGACGAGCCCGCCCCGGCCTACGGCAACGGTCCGGCCGACAACACCGAGAAGCCCGTCCTCTACGCCGGTTCGAAGGAGGCGCGCGAGCAGGACAAGCGCACCGCGGCCGAACTCGACAAGCTCGCCGAAAAACATCGCAAGTCCGGCGCCCCCGGCAACGGCCCGCTCACCGGCGAGGGATTTCTCGGCAAGCCCGTGAAAAACACGGGCGAGCTCGACGAGGCGGAAGCGGCGGCCAAGCGCCAAGCCGCCAAGTCCGGCGCCGTGAACCCCGCCGCCACCTGGCCAGCGGCCAAAGGCACTGCCGGCACCACCGCGCCCGCCAAGTCCGGCGCCGGCAGCGGTCCTCCCGGCCAGCTCGCCGATCCGCTGAGCAAGCGCATCATGGGTGGCACCGCCCCCGCGACCACGGCGCAAGGCGTGTGGGCCGATCCCAAGGACACGCAGACGACGCGCGCCGACAACGATCGCTACGTCTATGTGCTCAAGACCGGTTTCAAGATCCCGCAGCGCATGACGCTCGGTGCGGCCAAGGCGCAAAATTTCGTTTCCGCCGATGCGAGCTACGCCTCGCTCCCGCCCTACAGCGGCCCCTAAGTCCCGCTGCCGCACCGCGCACATCCCAACCGCCGTGCTGTAGGTTGCGAGTAAGCGCGCAACTTCGCCGTCGCCGCCAAACCCGCCCGCCCGCGGCCACTCCCGCGCGCGGCAAAAAATAGAAAACCCCCGCGGACAACGCGCCAGGCGAGACTGGTGCTCGTGGTTCCGGG
>CAYYVB010000464.1:0-2473 GCA_964475035.1 uncultured Opitutaceae bacterium
GTAAGGATAAGACGCCGATGCGCCTATTTCGGCGGCAATTAGCTTTTGCGACGCGTGCGGAAAGTGCGGGTGGATGTGTTTTGTTCGGGGTGGCTGATGCGGTCCTACAGTTCCATCTGCGTCTGTCAGCTGTTTGTGAATAAGAATCTGCGATTTGCGTCGGGTTTTTACTTGAGTCTGGGGAGTGAAATGGGGAGAAATGGTGCGTTCTGGGGCGCAGGGCACTTAGCGCACTGGGACGGACCCCTTCATGGCGCAATCAGGCACAACCGTTTATTCCGGCCGTTTTGAGCACACGCTCGACGACAAGAATCGTCTGACGATTCCGTCCGTCTGGCGCTGGGTTCACTCGGACACGGAGACGTTTCTGGCCATGCCGCACCCGGATGGTTACGTCGCGGTGCTGCCGCCGGCGCGCGTCGAGAAGCTGCTCGCGCAGGTCTCGGAGATGAAGCTGTCCGACCGCGACGCGCAGGCCGTGAAGGCGCGCATCTTCTCGTCGGCGCTGTCGTTCACCTTCGACAAGCAGGGCCGCTTCGGCGCGAGCGCCGATCTCCTCCACCACGCCGGCATCGCGAAGGACGCGGTGCTCGTCGGCATGGGCGACACTTTCAACATCATGAGCCCGTCGCGCTGGCAGGATATGCAGCGCGCCACGGCGGGCGAGAACTTCGGCGACATGATGCGCCGCATCGGCCTCTAAGCGATGAAACCGACCATCCCTCCGACCATGTCCACGACGCTCATCCGTTCCCAGCCTTTGCCGAAACTGTCCATGGTCGCGTGCGCGCAGCGCCGCAGCTTGCGCGGAGTCGTTCCCCTCCGGCGCAAGAAAACCCATGTCCGCCGCGTCGCTTGAACTTCCGCGCCCCACGATGACGGCGGGTCACCAGCCGGTTCTCCTGCACGAGGTCCTCGAGTTCCTCGCGCCGGAAGCCGGCCGGACCTACCTCGATTGCACCTTCGGCGGCGGCGGCCACACCCGCGAGATCCTCCGCGCCGGCGGCACCGTGGTCGCGCTCGACCGCGATCCCGCTGCGCAGGCCCGCGCCGCGCTCGTGCAGGCGGAGTTCCCCGCGACCTTCCGCTTCGTCGACCTGAACTTCGGCGACCTCGCCGCGCTGCTCGACCGCGGCTTCGCCGGCATCCTCTTCGACCTCGGCGTCTCGTCCTTCCAGCTCGACGAGGCCGACCGCGGCTTCGCCTTCCGCCACGACGCCCCGGCCGACATGCGCATGAACCCACGCGAGGGCCAGCCTGCCTCGCGTTGGCTCGAAATCGCGACCCACGACGCGCTTGTCCGTGCCATCCGCGACTATGGCGAGGAGCAGAACTGGCGCCGCGTCGTGCAGGCCATCGAGTCCGCGCGCGGCACCGGCCGGCTGGCCCGCACCGCCTCGCTCGCCGAGGTCATCGCCGACGCGCTCCCCGCCGCCGTGAAGCGCGAGAGCAAGATCCATCCCGCCACGCGCGCGTTCCAGGGCATCCGCATCGCGGTCAACGACGAGCTCGGCGCCATCGAGCGCGCGCTGCCCGCCGCCCTCGACCGCCTCGCCCCCGGCGGCGTGCTCGCCGTCATCAGCTTCCATTCCCTCGAGGACCGGCCGGTGAAGCAGTTCTTCCGCCGCGCCTGCGGGCTGCCGGTCGACGCCAACGACGCTGTGCCGCAGCAACTCCGCGCCAAACACGCCGACCTCCTCACCCGCAAGCCGGTCGTCCCGACCGACGCCGAGATTTCCGCCAATCCCCGCAGCCGTTCCTCGAAACTGCGCGTCCTCCGCAAGCTCTGATCCTCCGACCCTTCCCGACCTGATGAAGCCCCCTCCGCCCAACGCGCTCGTCAACAAGACCGTCGCCCTCTCGCTTTTCCTCCTCATGTTCGCCGGCACGCTCGGCCTCGGCGCCGTGTGGGTGCGCCAGGAGATCTTCGCCACCGCCAACCGCACGCGCGTGCTCCAGTCGCAGATCGCCGACGTCACGCGCAAGCTCGACGAGGTGCGCGCCCAGGTCGCCACCGCCGAGAGCGTCGCCTCGCTCCTCGACCGGAGCCAGTCGCTCGGCCTCGCCCTCGCCACGCCGCGCGAGCTGCAGGTCGTGCGCGTCGAGCAGGATCCGACGATCGAACTGACCCGCAAACGCAACGCGGAGGCGTTGCTCACCGCCTCGCTCAACCAAAACCCCGAGGCCTTCGCTTTCCGCGTCGTCCCTGCTTCCTACCCGCGCTGAGCGATGTCCAAGGGCTTTGCTTCCAACTTCCGGATGGCGCTCCTTGCGAGCTGCGTGCTGGCGTGTTTCGCCGCCGTGGGCGCGCGGCTCGTCTACCTGCACGTCATCGACCGCGAGGAGTTGCTGAAGTTCGTCGACAAGGCCCGCCGCCAGATCGTCGTCGAGCACGCCCGCCGCGGCGCGCTCCTCGACGCCAAGGGCAACGTCCTCGCCACCTCCCGTTCCTACATCGTCCTCGGCGCCGACC
>CAYYVB010000465.1:0-2462 GCA_964475035.1 uncultured Opitutaceae bacterium
GCCTGCGCGTGAAGCTGCTCAACGACCTCTTCGACTTCGAGGAGAAGCTCACCGTCGACGAGGTCGAGGACCAGATCCGCGAAGCGCAGAACAACGACTTCATCGAAGGCAAGTCCGTCCACCTCTTCACCGAGCTCACCTCCATCCTCGACTTCGTGCCCGCCGGCTACGGTGACGAGGACGATGAAGGCACCGCCAAGCACCGCGGCGGCGACGAGGACGAGGACGACATTCCCGACATCGAGGAAGAGGAGGACGAGCGCATGAAGAACGACTCCTCCCTCAAATGGGACGATGATGAGGAGGAGGAGAAGGACGGCGAAGAAGGCGACAAGCCCAAGTCCGACGACGAAGACGAGGACGAGGACGAAGACGACGGCGCCGAAAAGGACTTCGACGACGAGGAGGAAGAGGACGACAAACCCTCCCGCTCCCGTCGCGGCCGCCGCTGAGTCACCGATCGCCATCCTGCGCACCGAGCCGACGCCAACCGCGTCGGCTTTTTGTTGTCCAGACGCAGTGGAAGCGCGCCTCACGGTAGACCGGCGGGGCGGGACGGCCGGGACCGCCGCGAGTTGGCGCGATGCTCCGAACAGCTATGGCGACATTCGCGGCGCGCCCAGCGGTCGCACCCCACCCGGCGCTGCCGCGCCAACGCGCGATCGCGCTGCTCTGCGCGAACTCCCGCGCACCGGTTTTCCGTCTCGCGCGTCACGCCTCCGGTATTGCCAGCGCCGGAGTCCTCGCCCAGTAACGACCGCAACCCATGCGATTCGACCGCCTTGCCCTGACCGGACTTCTGCTCGCCTTGCTCGCCGGCCTCACCGGTTGCGAAACCACCGACACCTCCGATCTGCCCGGCGACCGCAATCCTCGCGTCGACGCCTCCGCCAGCGCCGCCCAACTCCGTCCCGGCGATTCCCTCACGATCACGCTCTCGGGCATCCCCGATCCGAGCAACAATCCGGTGCAGATCGACGAACAGGGCTTCATCAGCCTGCCCTTCATCGGCGTTATTCCCGCGGCGGGCCTCAACACCGGCGAACTTTCCACCGCCATCCGCACGGCCTATATCGACCGCAAGTTCTACACCTCGATCAGCGTCTCCGCCACGGTCACCGAGCGCTACGTCTACATCGGCGGCGAGGTGCAGCGTCCCGGCCGCATCCCGTGGTCGCCCGACCTCACGCTCGCCAAGGCCGTGCAATCCGCCGGCGGTTTCACGCTCTACGCGCGCGAAACCCGCGTGACGCTCACGCGCGACCGCAAGGCCTACGACTTCGACGTCCGTCTCGCCCAGCGCCAACCCGAGGAAGACCCGCTGCTTTTCCCCGGCGATTCGATCCAGGTGCCGCGCTCGGCGTTCTGAGCCGCCCCGCGCCGCGGCGGCGTTTCCCCTCTCCTACCCCGCATGAGTTCCCCGCGCTCCCCCCGCACGCCGACGCTCGGCGAGTCGATCTTCCCCGTCGTTTGCCTCGTCGTCCTCCTCGCGTTTTCCGTCATCGACGTCACGTCGCTGCCTGAGATTGCCGGCCTGACGCCGCTGCTGCGCAGTCTCGCCGAGATCCCCTACCTCGGCTCGGTGCTGAAAGCGTCCATCCCGACGCAGATCCCCCTCGCCGGCGCCGCCGCCATCGCCGCCCTCATGGCCCTGCGCCTCGGCTGGAGCTGGCGCGACATCGAGCACAGCTTCCTCGACGGCATCAAACTTTCCCTCGGCGCCTGCCTCATTCTCCTCGTCGTCGGCATGCTCATCGGCACGTGGATCGCCGGCGGCATCGTGCCGATGCTCATCGTCTACGGCCTCAAGCTCATTTCGCCCGACTACTTCCTCGTCGCCGCCTGCGCCTGTTGCGCGGTCGTCTCGCTCGCCACCGGCAGCTCCTGGACGACGGCCGGCACCGCTTTCATCGGCATCGGCACCGGCCTCGGCATCCCGCTCCCGCTCGTCGCCGGCGCGATCGTCTCCGGCGCGTATTTCGGCGACAAGATGTCGCCGCTCTCCGACACCACCAACCTCGCGCCCGCCGTCGCCGGTTCCGAGCTGTTCGAGCACGTGCGCCACATGCTGTGGACCACGGGCCCGAGCATGACCATTGCGCTGCTGCTCTACTGGATCATCGGCCTCAACTACGGCGCGGAGAACGCCTCCCTCGAAAACGTCCAGCTCATCACCACGACGCTGGAGAAGAGCTATCACATCACGCCGTGGCTGCTTGTCGCCCCCGTGCTCGTGCTGGTCATGGTCGCGATCCGCATGCCCGCGCTGCCGGCCGTCTTTCTCGGCACGATCATCGGCGGCCTCATCGCCACGTTTGCGCAAGGTGTCAGCCTCGCGAGCGTGCTCGATCTCGCCTACAACGGCGTCAAGGCCCAGACCGGCGTCGCCGCCGTGGATGAGCTCCTGTCGCGCGGCGGCATGAGCAGCATGTTCGGCACGATCGGAATCATCTTCTGCGCGA
>CAYYVB010000466.1:0-2455 GCA_964475035.1 uncultured Opitutaceae bacterium
TGGAGGACTTCCTCGCGCAGATGCAGCAGGTGAAGAAGATGGGCTCGATGCAGTCGATCATGGGCATGATGCCCGGCATGAGCGGCGTGGAGCTGCCCGGCGACGCCGACAAGCAGATGAAACGCACCGAGGCCATCATCCTCTCGATGACGAAGCAGGAGCGCCGCAAGCCGCAGATCCTGAACGGCAGCCGCCGCATGCGCATCGCGCAGGGCGCGGGCGTGAAGGTGCTCGAAGTCAATCAACTCATGAAGCAGTTCGAGCAGATGCAGAAGCTCATGAAGATGATGAAGGGCGGAAACCAGAAGAAGCTCATGCGCCAGATGGAAGCCATGCGCGGCCGCGGCGGCATGCCGGGCTTCTGAGCAATGGCGAGCCCGAGGCAGACTCTCTGCCCCGGTGAACTCAGGCTTTGTTGCGTCCACGTGCGCGCCCTGGCGTCACGCGACCCCGATGACACGGGTGACCAAACCGCAGAACTGCCGTGACGTGGTGCCTTTCTGTCCACAGCCGAGGGGCAAGTCTCAGCCGCAGGGCGGACCTCAATGGATTCCCTCGCCCGAAAAATTTCACTTCCCCGGCTTGATCCGCGAAACACCTGGTGCTCGCTGCCGCTTGGTCATGTGCGCCGTCGCTTCGCGAGAGTCGGCGTTCAACGCGGCGTCGACTCGAATTTCCAGTAGCGCCCGCCCGCATCCGCGCGCTTTTCCGTGAGACCACGCTGTGCCGCGCGCAAACCTTCAAGGACCAATCGGCGGATGTCCTTCAAGACCGAACCGGTCTCGGCGAAGTAGGAGTGCTCGAGGAAACTCGTATCCAGGCCTGACGCATCGATCGTCTCCACGCCCGGAACAACCGGAATCCCGCCCGCCGAATCACCCAGGCGCGAATGGCCATGCACTTCGCGCGAAGCCAGCAACGCCTTGTCGCCGTCCGAAACGTAGAGCGTGATCTGGTCGCAGCCGGCCACGAGTTTGGGTGCAATCTCGCGCTTGAACACGTCGGCATCGACATCCGGCGCGGTCAGGATGATTTCCTTGAACCGGCCGCGCATCTCCGGCTGCTCAGTAAACAGTTCCGCGACGGCGCGCGTCAGCGCGCGATTTCCCATCGAGTGCGCGATCAGGTAGATGTCCTTCGTTTCGGAACGTTGCGCGTAATCGCGGAGAAATTCCTTCAGGTTATGCGTGCTCCATTCGACATTGGCCGCATCGACCGTGTAGCCGCGGAGGGAGGCCTGTGACGGCCAGCTGTAGAAGACCGGCGCGCCGTGGAAATCGAGATCGTAGGTGATCTGCGCCGTGCGGCGCGCCGCGTCGTCGAACGCGACGTTGTAGCCGTGCACAAACACGAACGACGAGTCGCTGCCGCCGCGACTCAATGTATCGCGAATGGACGAATAAAACTCTCCCGCTTCGAGCACGCTGCGACGAACGATGACCATGTGCTTCCGCGGGTTTTCGGAGAATTCCAGCCGCCAAACAGAAGGGCGCTCGATCGCCCCGACTTCGTGCCGCCGCGGAATGCTGACGAACAAGCTGCCGTAGGTGATACCCTCGCCGCGACCGCCGCCGAAGACAGCCGGGGCAGTGGCTTGGCGATCGGTGGCGAAAAACACGCGCACCTGGTCGAACTCGAAATTCCTGGCGACGTTCGGATTGGCGGGAGGCTGCTCCATCGCCCCGCGTCGGGCCGCCGCTTCGGCGTGCTGATGCTCCGTCGGAGCGCGCCGTTGCGACGCGTCCGCTTCCGCACGGTCCCGTGCCTCAATGAGGGCGCGCATCCTGGCCAATGCCTGTTCGTCCGCCGAGACAGGCCGGGCCGGTGGCATCGCGGTCGGCGCGGGCGCCGAGGCGACTGGAGGTGGCGACATCGATCGCGGCGCGGAGCTGGTCGTCGCCGATGCCGGAGCCGGCGCAGACGCCGGAGTCGCGCGATGGCGGCAGCCCACCTGCGCGAGCAACAGCGCCGCGGCAACGGCTGGTAGAATAAACAGTTTCATGTGCCGGGGTTTCGTTCCATGAGCGTCGTTACGCCGCAAGCTGGAAGCGACGCGGCTCGCGCGCCCAGCGTTCCGTGCGTGGTGCGGCATTACCATCCAAACGCCAGAATCGTCCCCCGGCCGATTCGTATACTTGCAAACCGCGTTCCACGGCGCGGGCGCCATCCACCACGACACGACGAATATCCGCCAGCACGGTCAACTGATCCGCGTAGGCTCTTTCGGCAAAGCTCGTGTCAACGGCCGAGGCTTCGATCGTTTCCACACCGGGAATATCCGCCGCCTGCGCCGTGGTTTCGCCCAGCCGTGTCCGTCCGGTCGCGGCGTGGGCGGCGCGGAGCGCCTTGTCGATGCTCGAGACATACAGGGTTACCTTGCCCGTGCCGGTGACGAGTTTGGGCGCAATGTCGGATTTGAACGTGTCGGCGTCGATGTCCGGCGCGGTGAGGATGA
>CAYYVB010000467.1:0-2452 GCA_964475035.1 uncultured Opitutaceae bacterium
AGCTCGATCCACACCGGCAGACGGAATTGCCGGCGGATGCCCTCCGCCGCGAGGGCGTAGGCCTGTTCGAATTCCCCCTCGCGCAACGCCTGCAACTGCGCGCCGACAGCCGCGCGCACGGCGTCGCGGGTCTCGCGCGCGGCCGGCCGGGACGCGGGTTGGTCCGCCGGTTCGGTCGCGGCCGCGGTCACGCCGCCGAGGGCGAGCGCGAGGAGGACGGCGAGCGGACGGACGAGTTTCACGCCTGCTCGAGGCCGAACACGGCGCGGCTGTAATTGTCCGCGGAGAACGGCTGGAGGTCCTCCGGCTGTTCGCCGAGACCGATGAAATAGATCGGGATCTTCAACTGCCGCCAGATGCCGACGATCGCGCCGCCGCGGCTCGTGCCGTCGAGCTTGGTGACGATGAGGCCGGTGAGGCCGAAGCTCTGGTGGAACACCTTCGCCTGCTCGATCGAGTTGCTGCCGAGCGAACCGTCGACGACGAGCCAGCGGTGCTGCGGCGCGGCGGGGTCGTTCTTCTGGAGGACGCGGCGGATCTTCGCCAGTTCCTCCATGAGGTTGCTCTTCGTGTGCAGGCGGCCGGCGGTGTCGACGATGAGCCAGTCGTGTCCGCGCGACTTCGCAGCCTGCCACGCGTCGAAGGCGACGGCGGCGGCGTCGGCACCGGTGTGGCTGGCGACGATCTCGAGGTCGAGGCGCGTGGCCCACGACTTGAGCTGCTCGACGGCGGCGGCACGGAAGGTGTCGCAAGCGGCGACGATGACGCTCTGGCCGTCGGCCTTGAGCTTGTGCGCGAGCTTCGCGGTCGTGGTCGTCTTGCCCGAGCCGTTGACGCCGATCATGGCGATGACGGTGGGCTTGACGGCCGGCGCGGGCAGGACGCCCTCAGCGCCGGCGAGCACGCGGCGGAGCACGGCGGCGCCGATCTCGGCGGCCTGGCGGCCCTGCAGCGAGGCGTCCTGCTTGTAGGCCGCCTTGATCTCGGCGAGGATTTCGGTCGTCGTCTCGACGCCGAAGTCGGCGGTGTAGAGCGCCTCCTCGAGCTCGTCGAGCGACGCGGCGTCGATCTTCCGCCCGCCGAACAGCCCGTGCGTCTTCGCCGCGATGGCGGAAAACGTCTTGGTCAGGCCGTCCTTGAATTTCTTGAAGAGCGAAAACATGGACCGATTTACGAAGGAGGATTTACGGATTACGACTCACGACCCGCACTCGGTCTTGTCCTTCGGGGAATCGTAATTCGTCAGTCTCAAATCGTAATTTATTCCGTCGTCGCCTTCCGCGCGTCGCGGCCGAGCTTGTCCTTCATGCGGTCGAGGATGCCATTGATGAAGCGCTTGGAGTCCGCGGTGGAGAAGTTCTTCGACAGGTCGATGGCCTCGTTGATCGAGACGACGGGCGGGATGTCCTTGCGGTGGAGCATCTCGAAGATGGCGAGGCGCAGGATGGCGAGGTCGATGCGAGCGATGCGGTCGAACTCCCAGTTGTGCGCGAGCGTCCGGATGTGGCCGTCGATCTCGTCGAGGTGCGAGAGCACGCCGGCGATCAGCTCCTCGGCGAAGGCGTAGTGGTCGCGCGGCTTCTCGAGGCCGTCGAAGAAGAGTCGCAGATCCTCGGCGACATTCGCGGGGCGGTTGATGCTCCACGCGTAGAGGAACTGAAGGGCGGCGGCGCGGCTTTCGCGGCGTTGGCTGAACTGGCTGCTCATGATTATTTCCTCCCGCAGAGGGTGCGGCGCAACGCGGCCATTTCAAGCGCCGCGTGGGCGAACTCCACGCCGCGGTCGATGCGGCCGATGCACCGGGCCTTGGCCTGCGCAAGGGTGGCGGTGACGATGACGCCGTTGATGACGGGAACGCGCGTCTGCACCGCGACGGTCTGCAAAGCCGACGACACGCTCTGACCGACCATCTCGTGGTGGTTGGTATCGCCGCCGATGAGGACGCCGAGGGCGATGACGCAGTCGAAGGCGCCGGCGGCGGCGAGCTCATGCGCGGCCCACGGCACTTCGTGCGAACCGGGCACGCGGAGCACGAGCACGTCGTTCTCCCGCACGCCGGCGGCGGCGAGGGTCTCCTGCACGCGCTGCAACAGCCCGTCGGTCAGGCGCTCGTTGAAGCGCGCCGCGACGATGCCGAATTGGAGGCCGGCACCGCGGACCGGAGGGGAACTGGGAGCGTCGAGACTCATGGAAGGGGCAATTGGCAGGCCGGGGCGCGATGGGCGCAACCAGAATTCCGTCGCCGCTCAGACGGGCACCTGCTCGACGATCTCAAGGCCATAGCCGTCGAGGCCGACGACGCGGCGGTTGGAATGCGAGAGCAGCCGGATCTTCTTCAGGCCGAGCGCGGTGAGGATCTGTGCGCCGGTGCCGTAATCGCGCAGGCTGGCGATGCGACCGGGCTGCGCGGAGAGCACGGCCTCCTGCATGCGGCCGGTCTGCTCCATGTAGA
>CAYYVB010000468.1:0-2443 GCA_964475035.1 uncultured Opitutaceae bacterium
CGCGCATCCAGACGATCCAGATCGATCCCGAAAAGATCGGCCTGCTCATCGGACCCGGCGGCAAGACCATCCGCCGCATCACCGAGACGACCGGCGCGCAGATCGACATCGCCGAGGACGACTCCGGCAAGGTGTTCATCTACTCCAACAACGCCGATGCGATGAACCGCGCCGTGCAGGAGATCGACGCCCTTTGCGGCGGCGGCGCCCAGATCGAGATCAACAAGATCTACACGGGCCGCGTCACCGGCACGAAGGAGTTCGGTGCGTTCGTGGAGTGTCTCCCGGGCAAGGAAGGCCTCGTGCACATCTCCGAGCTCGCGGACTTCCGCGTCCGCCGCACCGAGGACGTCGTCAAGGTCGGCGATTCCATCACGGTCAAGTGCATCGGCATCGACGAGCGTTCCGGCAAGGTCCGCCTCAGCCGCCGCGCCGCGATGAAGGACCTCGAGCAGCAGAAGCAGGGCGGCGAAGCCGCTCCCGCCGCTGATGCTCCGGCCGCCCCCGCTGCCGACGCGCCTGCGCAATCCTGACCATAGGCAGCGTGCTTGCACGCGCCTCGTCTCTCCAAGCCGCGACACCCGTCGCGGCTTTTTCTTTGCCCGCACTCAACTAGCCGAAAGCCCACGGCGGCGAAATCGATGGCTGACAGCCGGCCACCAATCGCTGAATGCTCACCCGATACACACCATGAAACTCCTCGTCACCAACGACGACGGCATCAACTCGGTCTTCTTCCACGAACTCGTCCGCGCCCTCAAAGCCGCCGGGCATGACCTCTACCTCGCCGTCCCCGCCACCGAACAAAGCTGGACCGGCGCGTCCAAGACCCGTTCGCGCCCCGTGAAATGCGCCGCCGTCGACCGTGGCTTCGGTTGCCCGACTTGGATGCTCGACGGCACGCCGTCCGATTGCGTCAACATCGCCCTCGCTCATCTCCTCGGTCCGGACGTGAAGCTCGATGGCGTCGTGAGCGGCATCAACATCGGCTTCAATTGCTCACTCGGCTTCGTCCTCGCCAGCGGCACGGTCGCCGGCGCCTGGGAGGGCGCGCTCCACGGCCTGCCCGCCGCCGCGTTTTCGCAGGACGTTTCCGAGGAGACCTACGCGCACCTGAAGGAAAAAGGCGGCCAACCCGAGGGCGATCTCCTCGCCACGCTCCGCGCCTCCGCTGCGCGCGCCGCGGACCTGGTGGGTGAGATCTTCCCGACGATGCCGCGCAATAGTTTCACGGTGCACAATTTCAACTTTCCCCTGCCCTGCACCGCCGCGACGCCCGTCTGCCGCACCGTGCCTGCACAAGTTCACGTGCCCGGTCTCTTCAGTCCTGCGGCCGACGACGGCTCGCACCGCCTCGTCTGGGGCAATATCGTCGATGTGTCGCCACCCGCGCCGCTCACCGACGTGAAATGCCTCGAACAAGGCGGTATCAGCCACTGCGTCCTCGACTACCGCAAGCTCGGCCACTGAGCCCCATGCCGCGCGTCCGCCTTCCGGGCACCGAGCTCTTCGTGACGCCGCTCTGCCTCGGCACGGCCAACTTCGGCGCGCCGCTCGACGAGCGCGGCACCTTCGCCTTACTCGACCGCTTCGCCGCGCTCGGCGGCGACTTCCTCGACACCGCGCGCCTCTATTCGGACTGGCTGCCCGGCGAACGCCACCGCAGCGAGCGCCTCATCGGCGACTGGCTCCGCGCCCGCGCGAACCGCGATCGTCTGGTCATCGCGACGAAGGGCGCGCATCCCGACCTCACAAACGAGAGCGTGCCGCGCTCCTCCGCGGCGGAGATCCGCGCCGACCTCGAGGGCAGCCTGCGCACGCTGCGGGTCGACGTCATCGATCTTTATTGGCTCCACCGTGACGACCCGGCGCGGCCGGTCGAGCATTTCATCGATCTGCTCAACGCCTTCGTGCGCGAGGGCAAGATCCGCGCCTTCGGGGCGTCGAACTGGTTCCCCGCCCGCCTGCGCGCCGCACACGCCTACGCGCAACGTAGCGAGCAGCTCGGCTTCTGCGCCAACCAGCCGTTTTGGTGCCTCGGTTGTCTGCAGGCCAACCCGCCCGGCTACACCGGCTGGGTGAAGATGCACGCCGAGATGCATGCGTTCCACGTCGCGACGGGCGCGGCCGTCATCCCCTACACCGCGCAGGCGAAAGGTTTCTTCACCAAGGCCGCGCTGCCGCCGGAGCAGCGCCCGGCGGATTTCGCGGCACACGAATTCCACACCCCCGCCAATCTCACTCTCGCCGCGCGCGTGCAAAACTTGGCCGCCGTGCACGGGGTCACGCCCAACGCCATCGTGCTCGCCTACCTCTGGTCGCGCCCGTTTCCCGTCGTGCCCATCATCGGTGCGAGCCGGCCGGAGCAGCTCGATGACAATTTCGCCGCGCTCGGTTTCCGTCTCGGCGCCGCCGAGCTGCGTTCACTTGAAGAATCCTCCGC
>CAYYVB010000469.1:0-2439 GCA_964475035.1 uncultured Opitutaceae bacterium
CTGCTTCGACGCAGCAGACGTGGTCGCACTTCTTGCCTTCCTTTTCCGCCTTGGCGCAGCAACGGGCCTTCTCCGCGGCATCCGCGAAGACGAAACCGAGCGCAACACCGAGGGTCAGGACGGCACAGAGTCGGAGGGTTCTCATGTTATTACTTTGGGGGTTGGGGGCTGCTGACCGAACGTGGAGCGGGACTGATTCTGATTCGGCCCTCTTTCGCCGAGGCTTAGGAGGGCAGTTTTCTTTCCGCTCCGGAAAGAATACTGGTGCGGGTAGAGGGAGTCGAACCCTCCTCTCAGCTTTGGGAAAGCCGCATAATAGCCGATATACTATACCCGCGCGGAAAAGAACGCCGGGAAACTAGGCCGGGGTCGCGGGGGCGGGCAAGTCACGAATAGTCGCGCCGGCCTTCGAGCGCGCTCTTCAGCGTGACGGCATCGGCGTAAAGCACGCCGCCGCCGCTGGGCAGGCCGAAGCCGATGCGGGTCACCTTCACGCCGCCGTGCGCGGGGAGACGCTCGGTGAGGTAATGGCAGGTGGCTTCGCCCTCGACGTCGTTCGAAAGCGCGAGGATCAGCTCGGTGATCTCGCCGGCGGCGAGTCGGGTGACGAGGGACTCGAGATTCAGGTCGCCGGGGCCGACGCCGCGGATGGGCGAGAGCTTGCCGTGGAGGACATGGTAGCGTCCGCGATAGGCACCGGAGCGCTCGAGGGCGACGAGGTCGGGGACGTTTTCCACGACACAGACCTGGCCGGTGGCGCGGCGCTCATCGGCGCAGATCGGGCAGACGGACTCCTCGGCGAGATTGCCGCAGCGTTCGCAGCGGCGGACGGATTTCGCCGCGGCCTCGAGCGCGGCGACAAGTTCGGGCAATTGCGCCGGTTTCTCCACGAGCAGGTGCAGCGCGATGCGCTCGGCCGAGCGAAAACCCACGCCCGGCAACTTCTTCAGCAGCTTCTGCAGGTGCTCAAGGGCGGGAGTCATGAAAAATTGCGGAGTGGCGATTTCGGATTGCGGATTGAGTGGGCCGGGAGGGGGAAATTATTCCGCAATCCGCATTCCGAAATCCACAATCAGAACATTCCCGGCATCTGGAAGGCCGAGGAGATGCGCTGCATCTCGGAGTCGTTCAGTTCCTTCGCCTTCGTCGCGGCTTCCTGCACGGCGGCGAGGATGGTTTCTTGGACGAACTTCGGATCTTCCTTGATGAACTCCGGATCGAGCGTGAGCGCCGTGAACTTGCCGGAGCCGGTGATCTTCACCTGCACGGCGCCGCCGCCGGAGGAGAAATCGAGTTCGCGCGTCTCGAGGGACTTTTGCAGGTCCTCGATCTGCTTCTGCATCTTCTGCGCCTGTTTGAGGAGTTTGCCGACACCAGCCATGGGAGGGATTAGGGTTGGGAAGTGGAAAAAAGATACGGTCGCGCGCGATTCGGCGAGGCAAGGCTAGAGTTGGATTACGGCGACTTGCGAGCGACTGACGGCAGCGGTGGTAGGGCATGCACTCCGTGCGCGCCCTACCTCTCGGCGGCGAGGATGGCGCGATAACCGGCGCGGTAGTCCGGGAAGCTCGGCTGCCAACCGAGCACGCGGCGAACCTTCTCGGCTCGGATGCGACGGTCGGGCGATGGCTCGCCGCCTCGACGCGGGTTGGCGGTGGCGCCCTCAAATGCCGGTGCCGGCAACTTGAGTTCTGCCGCGAGCCAACCGAGCAGTTCCGCACGGGTCGGCGGGGCGTCGTCACTGACGTTGAAGATTTCGTTCCGCACCGAAGCCGGTGCCGCGAGACAGGCGAGCGCGGCGGACACGATGTCGTCGCGATGCACGAGGTTCTGATGGAAATCCGGCGCACCGGAAAACCGCGTCGTGCCTGTTCGGAGCGCGTTGAGCAGGTAATGCCGTCCCGGTCCGTAGATACCGGCGAGCCGCAGCACGAACCAACGACCGACCGCCGCAGCCGGCGCGGCGCGCAAAAGTTCCTCGGCTTCGACCAGGATGCGGCCAGTCGGAGATGCGCCGCCGGTCGGGGCGTTTTCATCGACCTCCACTCCCCCGCCCTGCGGATAGACGCCCGTGCTGCTCGTGTAGAGCAACGTGCCGACCGGGCGCGGCCCGCGCGCGGCCCAGGCGAGGATCGACTTCATGCCGTCGACGTAGGAGCGGCGATAGCCCTCGGGCGTCGGCTCGGCCGCGCTGACGGTGTTGGCCACAAAATCCGCGCCGGCGGGGATCGCGTCGTGCCAGGCCGGGTCGGCCAATTCTCCCTCGACCACATGGAGTCCGCGCACACGGAGCGCGGCGGCTTTGGCGGGATTGCGCGTCAGCGCCGTCACGGTCAGACCGCGGGCGAGCGCGGCCTCGGCGAGCGCGGTGCCGACGTAGCCGCAGCCAAAGATGACGAGACGGGGAGGCGCGATGGTTCCCATCGCGCAAGTATCAAG
>CAYYVB010000470.1:0-2417 GCA_964475035.1 uncultured Opitutaceae bacterium
GCGGGCAGGCCCTCGACGGCGGTCCGCACCATCAGGCTCTGGCCGTGCAGCGGCGGCGGGATCTGGGCGAGGATCAGGAGCTTCATCTTCGGCTTGGAATGCGGGCGGCGGGCTGGATGATGCGTGCCCAGCGTGACCAATCCAGCCGCAAAAGCCCCGCTGCATCTCCACCCTTGGGTGCCGGCGGCGTTGTGCCTGCTGGCGGCGGCAGCGCTCTTCCAGTTTTTCGGGAACGCCTCGCGCGGCTATGTCGACACGGGGTCGATGTTCTGGTGGTGGGTTTCGCAATGGCTCGACCCTATGGCCGAGAGCGAGCACGGCTGGCTGATCCTCGGCCTCAGCGCGTGGCTGCTGTGGCGGAATCTCAGAAATGCGGAAAGCGGAAGGTGGAAAGCGGAAAGCGGGCAGACGCAGAATGAGTCCGGCGTTCCGCGTTCAGCCTTCAGCGTTCCGCTGGCCGCGCTTCTCGCCGGCCTCGCGCTCCACCTGCTCGGCTACGCGGTGCAGCAGACGCGCGTGTCGATCGTGGGTTTTCTCGTTTTCACCTGGGGCGTGCTGGCGCTTGGCGGCGGCCGGCGCTGGGGCCGGGCGGCGGCGTTCCCGCTCGCGTTCATGGTCTTCGCCATCCCGCTCAACGTGCTCGACACGGTCGGATTCTTCCTGCGCGTGGGCGTGACGGATGTCGCCTACGCGATGGCGCGCGGGCTCGGCATCGACGTCGTGCGCAACGGCACGCAGCTCCTCTCGCCCGACGGCAGCTACAATTACGACGTCGCCGCCGCGTGCTCGGGCGTGCGCTCGCTCATGGCGCTAGCGGCGCTGTCGCTGCTGCTCGGCTACCTGAGTTTCCGCGCGTGGTGGGCGCGGGCGCTGATCGGGCTGCTGTGCTTTCCGTATGCCTTCGTCGGCAATGTCGTCCGCATCTTCGCCATCATCATCGCCGCCGAGTGGCAGGGCGAACGCGCCGGCACCATCGTGCATGAGTGGTTCGGATTCCTGATCTTCGTCATCGTGCTCGGCCTCGTGCAGGCGACGATCTGGCTGCTCGAGAAATGGCGCGTCGGCGGCGCGACGATCCTGCCCGCGCCTGTCCCGGTCGCGACTCCGGTGGCGGAGGCGTCCCCCGAAATTTGTAACGTAATAGATTACAAACGGGCCTGGGTCGTCGCGGGCGTGGTGATGCTCGCGAGCGTGGGCGTGGCGATGGCGACGGTGCGGCTCGATGCGGTGCAGGTCGGCGCCCGCACCGGCGTGCGCGTGGCGGCGGATGGCGTGAATCCGGTCGCGCTGCCGAATTACGTCGGGCTCGACTGGGTCGGACGCGAGGCGCCGGTGACGTCGGTCGAGCGCGAGGTGTTGCCGGCGGACACGGGATTCTCGCGGAAAAATTACGTGTCGTTGCAGGACGGGCGCACGGAGGTCTTTCTGTCGATCGTGCTGAGCGGACGCGACCGCACGTCGATCCACCGGCCGGAGCTGTGCCTCGTCGGCCAGGGCTGGACGATCAAAGGGGCGGAGCGGCGCACGCTGCGGCGGCCGGAAGGGGAATTTCCCGTCACGCTGCTACGCATCGAGCGCGAGGTGACGACGCGGCGCGGCGAGAAGCGGATCCTGCCGGCGGTGTTCGTCTACTGGTTCGTCGGGGCGGACCGCATCGTGGCGTCGCATTGGGAGCGCATGCTCTACACGTCGCTCGACCGGCTGCGTTACCTGCAGGCGAACCGCTGGGCTTATGTCGTCGGCCAGACGCACGCGCTTGATGGCGAGGAGGCGGCGTTGGCGCGCATCCAGCAGGTGCTCGATGGCACGTTGCCGGCGTTCATGTCGGTCGGGCCGGCGCCGTGAACCGCCCGCGGGCCGACGACCGCTTGATTTTCAGTCTTTCAGCGGTTCAGTCCTTCCGCCTTCCTCCTCCCATGGCCGACCCGAAGATCCTCGAAACCTTCCCGAATCCCGCGCCGCACCGCGATTTTCTCATCGAGCACACGCATCATGAGTTCACGTCGCTGTGCCCGATGACCGGCCACCCGGATTTCGCCGACATCACGGTGCGCTACGTCGCCGACAAGACCTGCGTCGAGCTGAAGTCGCTGAAGCTGTATTTCCACGCCTACCGCAACGAGGGCATCTTCTTCGAGGCCGCGACGAACAAGATCTGCGACGACCTCGGTCGCGCGCTGAAGCCCCGGAGCCTGACGATCGTCGCCGACTGGAAAGCCCGCGGCGGCTTCAGTTCGCGCATCACGTGCGAGTGGAAGCGTAAGAAGTAAGACCTCTCGGAGGTCTGAGCTATCGCAGCATCGCCAACGCGGCAGCGTGCAGCTCCGGCGTGGCGGCGGCGATGGTCGAGGTCGCGGGATACGCGGGACCGCCGTGCCAATCGGTGATGACGCCGCCGGCGCCGCGCACCACCGGCA
>CAYYVB010000471.1:0-2408 GCA_964475035.1 uncultured Opitutaceae bacterium
TCCGGTTTCTGGTCGAGGACGAGCAGCGCCGCCTCGATCTGCTGCAGGTGATCGACCGCCTCGGCGTGAAATTCGCAAAGCAGCTCCTGGTTCTCGCCGAGATTCAAGTTGAGGAGGACATCGCAGACGGCGTGCTTCTCGCCGTCGTTCTCGTCGGCGGCCGGATTGGTCGCAGCAGCGGAGCCCGCGGCATCACCGGCCGCGCCGGGAGGCTCGGGCGAGCGGCCGGCTTTCACCGCCTCGAGCGCCGTGGGCATCCAGGTGATGAGTTTCTGCAGGGCATAGAGCGTGGCCGCGTCGAAGGGCGAGGCGGCGTCGAGCAAGCGGTCGAGTTGCGCATGCACCGCCGCGACGGCGTCGCGCATGACCGGCTCGCCCGCGCAATGATCACGGATCTCGCCGAGCAGGCTGTAGGAGGGAATGAGGCCGTCATCACGGCCCGGCTGGGCCAAAATGGATTCGGCCGCCAGACGGCTGAGCGCGTCGTCCAGCGAGGAGAGGAGTTCCGGTGCGATCGACATGGGGAAAAAAGCGGGTGCGCAGACCGGCATAATCGGCTCATCCGCGCGGAACTTAACGCGAAGTATCATCGGGTGGTGGGCGCGCGGGATGCTCCCGCCGCCAGGTCCGGCCGGGCGCGAAGACAGTCCGGCCACCGAAAGATTTTTCACAAGTCCCCGGTGATTGTGCCGATACCTACGCCAAGCCAACAGGCGCCCCGCGCATCGTTTGGCCTCACCCACCTGCCGGTCGCCCCCGGCTCCACCGTCTTTAGCGCCCAGACTATGAGCACTCCCACCGCCACCGCGCCTCACGCGCAATCCAAGCACGCCGGCAAATACCTCACCGTCGTCCTCGACGCCGAAGCCTATGGCATCGCCGTCCTCAAGGTCCGCGAAATCATCCGCATGCAGAAGATCACGCCGGTTCCGCAGATGCCGGACTTCGTCAAGGGCGTGATCAACCTCCGCGGCCGCGTCATCCCGGTCGTCGACCTGCGCGTGAAATTCGGCCTTAAGGCCGAGTTCGCCGAGCGCACCTGCATTGTCGTCGTCCAGGTCAAGTTGCCCAACGACACCATCGTGCAGATGGGCCTGATCGTGGATTCCGTCGAGGAAGTCGTCCACGTCCCCGCCGAGGAGATCGAGCCCACGCCGGAGTTCGGCACCAAGGTGGACACCTCCTATCTGCTCGGCATGGCCAAGGTGAAGGGTCAGGTGAAGACGCTCCTCGATATCGACCGCGTGGTCGCCCCCGAAACGATGCAGTCCCTCGCCGGCGCCTCGGCCTGAAGATTCACCCGCGGCGGTTCCCTCCGCCGCGACCGCGACATCCCACTGCGCACCTGCGCCGTGGGATTTTTTTCGCCCGGTGCGGACGGCTCGGGTCACGCCGCGACGGCCCGCTGGAAGGATGGGCAATAAAAAACGCCGCGACCTGGCGGTGCGGCGTTCGAGGTGCAGGTGCGAAAGAGATGCCGCGTCAGCCGGCGCCGGCAAGGGCGGGAGTCGGCGCTTTGCCGAGGCTGGCTTTCGCCTCGTCGAGACTGTCGTAGAAGGACCACGTGCGGGTGTCCTCGAAGCCCTTGCACTCGGCGGTGATCTGCGGGTTGCCGACCAGAGCGAACTGCATGCCGAGCTCGCGGCAGGTCTGCATCGCCTGCACGAGGAGCTTGATCACCCCCATGTGGAGGGACTTGAGCGAATGCACGTCAATCACGGCCTTGTTGTGGCCGGCGTCGACGGCGTCCGCCATCTTCGGCTTCATGTAGGTCGTGATCTCGGCGATGACGGAAGGCGAGCAGCTCTCCGGCACGCGCATGATCATGCACTCACCCTCGACGGCGAAGTAGCGCTGGGACGTGTCGAGGTTCATCGCCTTCGCAATCTTGGTCTCGAGCTCGCCGAGGTCGATGGGCTTGGTGATGACGGTGGTGAAGCCGACGGTCTGCGCCTGCTGTTGCGGGGCGGTCTCGGTCTTCACGACGAGGCCGAAAACGGGCGTGTATTTCGTCTTCACGTTCGTGCGGATGAGGCGGAAGAGCGTGAACGCCGCCTCCTCGGGCAGAGAAAGCGAGATCATGATCAGGTCGGGCGGTGACTTCGTGCAGAAGTCGATCGCCTCTCCCTGGGTGCTGACGCCGTGGATCTTCCAGGGCGTGTGCTTGAGGCCTTCCTGGATCTGTTGGACGATGGCCGGCTTGTCCTCGACGACGAGGAGCGTGGCGGGGTCGAAGATGGAGCGCGCCTTGGCCGGGCCGTCGGTGAGCGGCTTGAGCTCGATGATGCGGCCGGCCTTCTCGATGAGGACCTCCTCCTTGAACGGTTTCACGATGTAGTCGCGGACACCGATCTTGGCGATCTTGAGGACGTTGTCGCGGCCGCCCTCGGCGGTGAGCATCATGACCG
>CAYYVB010000472.1:0-2398 GCA_964475035.1 uncultured Opitutaceae bacterium
GGGTAACGTTGATAGACCTGCGCGAAGTTATAGCGATTCTCGTTGGTCAGGGCGGCGACGCGCGAGAAGGAGCTGAGGGTCGGGTTGCCGGTGGGCTGGCCGCCGGTGATGACCCAGATGCCGGACGAAATCGCCTGACCGGTCGCGGTGGAAGCGGCGGCGGCCTGGGCAGCCGACAGGTTGATGTTCGCCGGGAAGTTCAGCGAGGAGTTCTGGTTGATGCCGCGGCCGCTGGTCGAGTAGTCGGTCGTGGTGAACCCGTAGTCACGGAGGAAGTTCGAGTTCGAGGTCTTGTAGTCGACCGCAACCATCGCGCGGGTGGAGCCCGTGGAAGCACCGGCGACGACGCTGGCCTGGGTGAAGGCGGTGTCGTGGTCGAGGGTGTTGCCGTATTGGCCCATCACCGAGAGACCGGTGTAGTTCTTCTTGAGTTTAACGTTCAACACGCCGGTGACGGCGTCTGAACCGTAGATGGCCGAGGCACCGTCCTTGAGGAATTCGATGCTGTCGATGGCCGCCGACGGGAGGGAGTTGAAGTCGAACACCGAGCGGTTGCCGGAATTCGTCAGCGCGTAGGTGATGGCGCGGCGGCCGTTCACCAGGACCAGGAAGCGCTGGGAGCCGAGACCACGGATGTTGGCCGTGGCGGCGCCGCGCGTGAAGCTGGCGGTCTGGTAGATCGAGTTAGCCGAGCCGGTGTTGAAGGGGAGCGATTGGATGAAGTCGCCGATGTTCGTGTAGCCCTTCGCCTCGATGTCGCTGGCCGAGTAGGTCACGACGGGGGCGGGGGTTTCGACGTCCAGGCGCTTCACGCGGGAACCGGTAACCTCGAACTTCTCGAGCTTAACCGCGTCCTTGTTTTCTTCGGTGTCTTGGGCGGGAGCAGTTTCCTGCGCCACCACCGCGGGGATCAGGCTGGCACCCAAAAAGAGTGCAAACACTGCCCGCGTATTCCTTACGGAACGTGCGTTCATAGTGCGTTCGGTTGTGTTTCGTTGTGTTAGAGCGCACCTCACAAGGGGCACTTGCGGGGTTTGCTAGGTGTTCGGTTTACAAACCGGCCAACGCACCTTTAGGCAAGCCCAAACGCATCTATTACGCGGCAAGCGTGCTGTTTAGGACGACAAAAAAGGCGGCCCCCGCAGGGGCCGCCGAAGTGTTTCAGCTCAGATTTTTAAGGTCTGGCTTAGAAGCGATAGGTCGCCTCGATATACATGAAGCGGCCGACGGCACCGTAGGTGGAGACGTCGCCGTTCTCGTTCGAGAACGAACCCTTGGCCATCGGGAGGCCTTCGTTGAACACGTTCGTGGCGCCCGCCTTCATGGTCAGGCCCTTGAACATGCCGGCATCGGCACCGAAGGTGTAGGCCACGGCGAAGTCGATGCTGTTGAAAGCTTCGACGTCCGCGTCGGCGGCCGGGTCGGTGTTGTCGAACCAGTTTTCGTCGGTCACGCCGGGGATGTGCTGCCAGCCGAAGGTGGCGCCCCAAGGACCGCGGTTCCAGCGGACGCTGAGGTAGGTCTGCCAGTCCGGGATCGTGCCGTTGAAGAACGTGGCCAGGCCGACGGTGTCGAACTGGGCCGTGCCCGGGAGGGTCTGGGCGCGGTAGTGCTGCCACCAGATACCGGCGAGCGACGCGTCGAAGCGGCCGAGGGACTCGCTGGACCAGGTGTAGTCGAACTTGATGTCCAAGCCGGCGAGTTCCTGGTTCGAGATGTTCACGAGGGTGTCGGTGACATAGACCTCGTCGATGGCGGCGCTGCCGATCTGGCCGGCGGCGGTGACGGGCGCGCCCTGCGTGAAGCGGGTCGTGTCATTGCGCTGGCCGAAGCGGACGAACGAAGCGTAGGGCGAGTTCGTGCCATTGAGTTCGACGTCCTGGAGGATCGTCGCCGTGCCGATGGTCGAGATGAGGTCAACCTGCTCGACGCTGAAGTAGTCGACCGACATCGAGAAGCCCTTGACGCTCTTGGGCGACCAGACGAAGCCGAACGTGTAGTTGTCGGACGTCGAGGGGCGGAGGTTCGGGTTCGAACCGGAGCGGGCGTTGGCCTGGCCGGTGATGGCAGGACCGCCGCCGAAACGCTGGAGGTTCAGCGAGGACGTGAAGCCGATGCCGCCGGGGCCGAACAGCTGGAACAGCGTCGGGGCGGAGAACGACTCGGAGTAGGTGGCGCGAAAGGCCAGCTCGTTGTTGAAGGGCAGGTAGCGGAGCGAGAACTTCGGCACGGTCGGATCGTCCGTGTCGGAGTATTTCTCGGTGCGGACGGCCGCCTCGAACTCGAGGAGCATGCTGTCGCCGCTGGTGTTGCCGAGGAGCGGAACGCGGACGTTGGCGAAGGCGGCGGTGATGTCGCGGTTCGCGTTGAACGGATCCAGCGTCGTGGCGGTGTCCCA
>CAYYVB010000473.1:0-2391 GCA_964475035.1 uncultured Opitutaceae bacterium
TGGCGGGATCGAGTTCGAAGAGCGCGGGGTTGGCCCAGGCGTCCGCGGAGTCGAACGCAACGAAGATCGGCAGGTCGCCGATGATCTCCACGCCGCGCGACTTCGCCGCCGCGCGCAGGCGCGTCCACTGGCCGAAGAACACATACTGCGCGAAGGCGTGGGCCTCGCACTCGTCCGCGAGCTGCGCGAGCCGCGGCGAGCGTTGAGCCGCGGCGAAATCGCGCAGCTCCGCCGGCCATTCCGTCCACGCCACACCGCCACAGTAATCTTTCAACGCCCGGAAGGCGCAGTAGGGATCGAGCCACGACGCGTGCTCGCGCCGGAACGCCGCGAAATCCCCGTAGGGCAGCGCCGGCCGCTTCGCCGCCCACGCGCGATGCGCCTGACGCAGGAGCGGGAGCTTGATCCGGTGCAGCGCGCCGAAATCGACTCGCTCCGCCGGCAACGCGCGCAACGGCGCGAGATCCGAATCCGCGAGCAGACCGGCCGCGACGAGCGGCGCGAGGTCGATGAGGTAGGGATTGCCCGCGAAGGCGGAGAAGCACTGGTAGGGCGAATCGCCGTAACCCGTCGGCCCGAGCGGGCAGAGCTGCCAGTATTTGACGCCGGCCGCCGCGAGGAAATCGAGGAACCTCTCCGCGTGCTCATCGAACACGCCGCAACCCTGGTCGCCCGGCAGGCAGGTCGGATGCAGCAGCACGCCGGCGCCGCGGCGCTTGAGCCAGTCGAAGAGCGGACGGCCGCCCGGCGCGGGCACAGGGATGGAGTCGAGCGAGGGTGCAGCGGCGGAGCGGGGCCGCGAACGGGCGGGGGAGGCGGATTTTTTCAAGTGCGGGGGAATTGGCTGCGTTCCAGTGTGCAGACCCGCACGCGCGTGACAGCGAAAAACTCCGCCGGGCGGATGGCCGGTGCGACGCCGATGAACCTTGCCCCTTGCGCAGGGGTCGCACGCGCGGCACGAATGCTCAAAGCCAGAGCAGAAGGATCACCCCGGTGATGAAGAAAGCGACGGCGAGCGTGAGGACGTAGGCGAGTGAAAGCGCGAGCGTTTTGACCGCGGTGCGGATCCAAGTCTGCGCAAACATGCGGCGCAGCATCAGGAGCGGATAGAGCACCATCCAGGCGTTCGCCGCGAGGAGGAGCCAGCTGCGGACCGTCGTGAAATCGAGCAGGCGGAAGAGATCCGACCATCCTTCGCGGAACATCGCCCAGAGAAAGATGAAGGTGTGGAAGTGCAGCGCGAGGATGAGGTGCTGGAGGTAAACTTGGCCCGATTTGCGGTAGAGCAGGCGGGTGATGAGCGCGAAGACCGGCAGGCAGAAGAGCAGCATCTTGGGCAACGCGGCGATGAACGCCTCGCCGATCTCGCGTTGGAAGGCGGGATCGAGCGCGCGCCGCCCTTTCTCCTCGGCCCAGCGCTCGAAGTCGCTCCGTTGCGATGCGGGTTTGTCCGACGGGCGGAAGCTCACGCCCGGAGTGTTGGCCGGACGGGCCGCGCGCGCCTCCGCTTGCAGCTCCTCACCGGCGGCGCGCACCTGGTCGACGAGGCGCCCGGACTCGGCCGAAGCGGCGCCGGCGGGGGTCGACGCGCGGGAGGCGAGTTCGCGGCGCAGTTCCTCGGCGTAGATCGGGTCGTTGCGCGCCTTGATCGCCTGCTCGACCGTCACCGGCAGGCCGTCGACGGTGAACGTCGCCTGCGCGCCCGAGGCGGGTGCGGGCCCGAGGCGCACGGCTTCCGGGGCGTCGGCCGTGAAGTGGACCCAGACGAAGAAGAAGAACGCGGTGAAGATGTAGAGGCGGAACGGCGGCACCTGCGACGCGCGCTTGCCCGCGTTGAACTCGGCGGTGAGTTTCCCGGGCTTGAAGAGGAGCGTGAGGATGTTGCGGAAGAATTTTCCGTCGAAGTGGAAGATGTTCTCCAGCGCCTCGAGGAACACGTGGCCGAAGGAGCGGTGAAAGTCGAAGTCGTGCTGGCCGCAGGCGGAGCAGTAGGGGCCGGTGAGCTGCGTGCCGCAGTTGAGGCAGTTCGTGTGGCCGGCCGAGTGGGCGTGCGGCGCGTGCGTGTCGGCGGCTTGGGCGGCGGTCGCATCGGCCGCGGCCGTCTCGGCGAGCGGCGAGGAGGACGGGGGCAGGTCCGGAGTCACGCGCGGAGTGGAGCAGGTCGGCCGCGGGCGCGCAATCCCGCCGCAGCCGGGCGGCGCGGAGTCGCGAGGCGACAACGCACGCTCAGCCGCCGCGCTGGCGGACGGCTTCGAAGAGGGTGATGATCGTCGCCATCGCGACGTTGAGCGAGTCGGCCTGGCCGGCCATCGGGATGCGCACGAGCACGTCGCTGTTCTTCATCCAGAACTCGCTCAGGCCGTATTGCTCGCTGCCCATGACGACGGCGAG
>CAYYVB010000474.1:0-2390 GCA_964475035.1 uncultured Opitutaceae bacterium
GACCTGCCCGGCGTCATCCTGGCCCTGGGCCCGTCGGACCGTCTCCACTGCGATCTTCCCAACGCCCTCATCGAGCCCGCCCCCGGCGGCCGCGTCATGCTGCGCACCGACCACGCCCATCTCCGCGCACGCTTCGACCCGCCGCGCTGAGCTCGCCGCAGCATGACCGACCCGCCAACGTCAGGGCGTCGCCGCAGCAGCGGGGGGGGCCGACGGTGCCGCTGGTGTGCCCGCCTGTGTGCCCTCGGCAGGTGTGTTCGCCGGCGCGCTCGTGGCTGGCGTGCTGACGACGGTGATCATCGAATTCATCCACACGAAGACGCGTGTGAAGCAGGACGCCGCGATGGGCATCGCGTTCACCACGCTCTTCGCCATCGGCGTCATCCTGACCTCGCTCTACGCCTCGCGCATCGACCTCGATGCGGACTGCGTCCTGTTCGGCGAGATCGCCTACGTGCCGCTTGAACCACTCGTTGCCCTTGGCGATGTGGAACTCGCACCCGCGTCGGTGTTGCGCATGGGCGTGGTGCTGCTGGTCGTGATCGGGCTGATCCTCGCGTTCTACAAGGAACTCCTGGTGAGCTCTTTCGACGCCGGGCTGGCGCGCAGCCTCGGACTGAACCCGACTTTCGCGCACTTCGCGCTCATGGCGGTGCTCTCCATCGTCGTCGTCAGCGCCTTCGAATCCGTCGGCGCGATCCTCGTCATCGCGATGCTCATTTTGCCGGGGGCGACGGCGTCGCTGCTCACCACGCGGCTGCCGCGGGTGCACGGGCTGGCTGTCCTGCACGCGGCCGTGAGCGCCGTGCTCGGCACACACCTCGGCCTCTGGCTCGAGTGCTCGATTGGCGCGGCGATGGTCGTCGCGGGCACGGGTCTGTTCGTGCTCGCGTGGCTGCTGAATCCGCGCGACGGGCTCCTGTGGCGCGGCCGGGGACTTCAGCTCACAGCGAGCGCAACAACTGCCGCAGCACCGACTGGCGCTCCGGCGACACCAGCACCTGCAGGCCGGCGGTGAGGCCGGCGCCGAGCGGCACTGGCACGGTGACACAGGGCAACCCGGCGAGGCTGACGGGCGTCGTGAATGCGAGGATGGCCTTGCGCGTCTCGGGCGTGCATTGCGCCTTCGTCAACGCCGGCAGCGGCGCACAGGGCAGGACGAGGAAATCGTGAGTGCGGAAGAATGCCGCGAAATCGGCGCGGATGCGCCCGGTCGTGGCGCGGGCCGCAGCGACCTTGTCCGCGCTGAATCGGCCGGCGTCGGTGAAACGCTGCCAGATGGCGGGATCGTAGGCGTCGCGCTGCGGTTCGAGCCACGCGCGGTGGATCGCGTGCGCCTCGTGCATCACAATCGTGGCATAAGCGTCGATGGCGTCGCGCCACGACGCCAGCAGCGTGTCGCGCGTCGCCGCATCGGCCGGTTCGGCAAAGCGCGCTGCGGCGGCGGTGCAGGCTGCTTCGACCGGCGCGTCGGGTTGCAGCGCGGAAGCGCGGAGAAAGACGCCGCGCGGGGCGCGCGACTCCGCCGGCAGGGAGCCGAGCAGGACGTCGCACAGTTCGCCGAGGTCGGCGGCGTTCGTAGTGAACCAGCCCGCAGTGTCGCAGGTGGGCGAGAGAGGGAACGCGTCGCGGATGTAGTCGTGCCCGGGCACGCCGCGGTAGCCCCAGAGCCCGCAGAACGCCGCCGGCACGCGCACCGAGCCGCCGGTGTCGGTGCCGAGCGCGAAGGGCACGACGCCGGCCGCGACGAGCGCGACCGAGCCGCTGCTCGAGCCGCCGGTAAGCCGGTCGGGAAAATGCGGATGGGGGCAGTCGCCGTAGGTGCGGTTCTCGCCAGTCAGGCCGGCGGCGAACTCCACGAGATGCGACTTGCCGGCGAGCGCGGCGCCGAGTTCGCGGAGGCGGCGGATGAGCGTGCTGTTCGCGTTCACGGGCCGCACGTCAGCGAGGAATGACGAACCGGCCCGCGTCGGCGCCCCTGCAACATCGAAAAGATCCTTCGCGTAATAGGGCAGGCCGCGCAGAGGCGCGTCGGCGGGAACGCCGGTGAGCGCCTGCTCGATCGTCTCTTCCGCGCGCTCCCACGCCACGGCGGCGCGGCGCAGCGTCGGTGGCAGGGCGGCGATCCGCTGCGTCACCTCGCGGGCGGCCTGTCGCGGAGACAGCGCGCGCCAGCCCGAGAACGGCAAAGGAACTGGCGTTTTGGAGACGTTTGTGTCCACTGGCCGCCATTCATGGACGGTCCGGCCGACATCGTCAAACTTCGTGCCGTGCGCAAACGCTACGGCGAAGGGCCTGTTGTGCTCGACGGCATCGATCTGACCGTCAGTCCGGGTGATTTTGTCAGCCTCATCGGCCCGAGCGGTTGCGGCAAGTCGACGGTGTTGAAG
>CAYYVB010000475.1:0-2373 GCA_964475035.1 uncultured Opitutaceae bacterium
TGATGGAGTCGACGTATTCGACGTCCTCCTTGACCGGATTGGTGTCGTCGAAGCGCAGGTTGCACTGGCCGTTGTGCTCTCGGGCGATGCCGAAGTTCAGGCAGATCGACTTGGCGTGGCCGATGTGGAGATAGCCGTTGGGCTCGGGCGGGAAGCGCGTGACGATCTTCGCGTAACGCTGCTCGGCGACGTGTTGCGCGACGAGGTCGCGGATGAAATCGCTCGGGGCGGGCGCGGGAGCAGGCGTGGCGGAGGAGGCGGGCGTCGCGTCGGACATAAAAGGACGAGGGTGCGGTTCAGGGGGTGCGGAGGCAACTGCAGTTTCTTCGGTATCTCAGCCGCGCATCTCGCGCAGCAGGCCGGTGAGGTAGGGGATGAGCTGCTTCTTGCGGGAGACGACGCCGGGGAGGTCGAAGGTGTCGTCGCCCTCGACGCGGGCGTAGCCGATCTTCTTCACGAAGTCGGCGTCGCCGCGCACGACGAGCACGGAGTTCTGCGTGTTGATGTCGGTGACGAGCAGCGCGGCGAAGAGCAAGTCCTCGCTCTCGCGGAGCTGCGCGAGGGCGGCGGCGATGGACTTGGCGTGCGTCCAGAAGTTGTCGAAGCCGAGCTCCTCGACCTGCGAGACGGAGAAGCTGACGCCTTCCTCCTCGTAGATCTTGAAATCGGAGCGGACGATCTTGTCCGGCGGACTGGCGAGGATGACGGAGCCGGAGCTGAAGATGAGTTCGGCGAGGGCCTTGGCCTTGATGTCGGCGTGCGATTCGAGCCACGCGAGCGTGTCGGCGTCCTTGGCGGTGGAGGTCGGGCTCTGGAGCAGGAGCGTGTCCGAGATGAGGCCGGACATCATGAGCCCGGCGAGGTCGGCGGAGGGCTTGAGGCCGTGGCGGCGGAAGAGGTCGGCGACGATGGTGCAGGTGGAGCCGACGGGTTCGTTGAGAAACAGGATCGGTTGCGGCGTGGCCATCGGGGCGAGACGGTGGTGGTCGATGATTTCGGTGATGGTGACCTCGTCGGCGCCGGGAACGGCTTGGGTGAGTTCGTTGTGGTCGACCAGCACGAGGCGCGTCGGCACGGGCTTGAGGACGTCGGACTTGGTGAGGATGCCCTTGAGGCGTCCGTCCTCATGCGTGACGAGGAAGGCGGGGGCGGTCGAGGCGGCGAGCTTGCGGCGGATGTCCGAGAGACGGACGTCGCCGTTCACGGTGACGACATTGCGGTCGATGATCGGCGCGAGGCGGCTGGCGGTGCGGATGAGCCAGGCGGTCGTGGCGGTGTCGTAGGGGCTGATGAACAGGCTCGTGCCGCGCGCGCGGGCGGCGTCGGCGATGGCCGGATGGACGGGGCGGCCGCCGGAAATGACGAGCGAGCGCACGCCGAGTTCGATGGACTTCTGCTGCACGTCGCTGCGGTCGCCGACGACGATGATGGATTTTTCCGCGGGGATGCCCTCGGCCTGAGAGATGCGCCAGAAGGAGCCGATGTCCATCGCGCCGATGCGGACGTAGAGCTCCTCGACGCGGTCGGCGTGCGCGCCGAGGTGGATGACTTCGGCGCGGAGCGTGCGGGCGATGGCGGCGAGGTCGGTGTGGACGAGCCGCATGCGCTTGGGCTCGGTGATCTGCGGCAGGAAGGCGTGCGCGAGCTGCGGGGCGGTGACGGTGCCGACGAGTTTCTGCTCGGCATCGACCACAGGCACGAGGCGGTGGCCATAGCGGTCGATGAACTCGAGGGCCTCGGCGCAGGTGGCGTGGTCGGGGACGCTGTGGACCTCGGCGACCATGACGTGATCGACGCGCGGCCACACGTCGCTGAGGTAGAGCGGGAGCGGGGTGTGGAAGCGCGCGAGGATGGCGTCGATGCGCGCGTTCGAGTTGCCGCAGCGGGCCGCGAGGTAGCCGGTCTCGCCCTTGGCCTCCTTGAACGCGGCGTAGGCGATCGCGGAGCAGATGGAGTCGGCGTCGGGGTTCTTGTGCCCGATGACGTAGGTGGGAGCGGCGGCTGTCATGTGTTGGACGGGAGAGGCTAGAACCCGGCCGCGGCGGGGAAAGAAAAAAGCCCGGCCTGTTGGGGCCGGGCTTTTGTTTCGCCGAAAGCAATGGCGGGTGGGCTGACGGGGTCTACGGGGCGCGTTCGGCCGGGGTGCCGGCAAGCGTGCCGACTCCGGCGGGGGGCGTCGCGTAGACCCGGGGATTCATGGCGGCGTTGGGGTTGAAGGGCAGTGCCTGGAGGACGGAGCTGCCCTTCCGGCCGTTGTTCAGCGTGAGCTGGTTGGCGGCCTCTTGGGTGTTGGGGTAGAATTGAACATTGCCGCCGAGGAAGGCGATGTGGCCGCCCGCATCGCGGTAGACGCCGTTCTCGACGCTCCAAGTG
>CAYYVB010000476.1:0-2366 GCA_964475035.1 uncultured Opitutaceae bacterium
AAGGCCTACGCCATGCTCACCGGCCGCGCCGCGGTGGCGACGGCGCCGAGCGCCGAGGCTGCCGTGCAAAGCTACTACGACGCCCCGCTCAGCCCGACGCAGGTCGGCGACGAGTTCGTCCCGGCGACGTGGATCCTCGGCGCGGACGGCCAGCCCATCGCGACCGTCGGCGACGGTGACGCCGTGTTGTTCTACAACTACCGCGGCGACCGCCCGCGCGAGATCACGAAGGCCTTCGTGCTGGACGATTTCACCGGCTTCGACCGCGGCCGGAAGCTCGACCTCTACTACGCCACGATGACGGAATACGAGGCCGGCCTCCCCGTGCACGTCGTCTCGCCGAAGCCGGAGAAGCTGAAGAACATCCTCGGACAGGTCGTGAGCGACGCCGGCATCCGGCAGTTCCGTTGCGCGGAGACCGAGAAGAACCCGCACGTGACTTTCTTCTTCAACAACTATCGCAGCGAGCCGTTCCCCGGCGAGGACCGCGCCTGCCCGCCGAGCCCGAAGGTCGCGACCTACGACCTGCAGCCCGAGATGTCCGCCGCCGAGGTCACGCGCCTCGCCAAGGAGGCGATCCTCACCGGCAAATACGGCCTCATTGTCGTCAACTACGCCAATCCCGACATGGTCGGCCACACCGGCTCGTTCGAGGCGACGAAGAAGGCCGTCGAGGCCACCGACGCCGGCGTGGGCGAACTCCTCTCCGCGCTCGCCACGAAGGGCGGCCGCGCCGTGGTCTGCGCCGACCACGGCAACGCCGAGCAGATGTGGGACCCGACCGTCAACGGCCCGCACACCGCCCACACGCTGAACCTCGTCGAGGTCTTCGTCGTCGGCGACGGCTTCGTCCGCGGCCAGACCAAGCTTCGCGACGGCGGCCGTCTCGCCGACCTCGCCCCGACCGTCTTGCACCTCATGGGCCTGCCGAAGCCCGCCGAGATGACCGGCGAGAGCCTGATCGCCGGCTGAGGCTTTCGGCGATTTCGTCTGATTTTCGACAAGCCCGCCGCGAGGCGGGCTTTGTTGTTCAACCACAGATCGACACAAATGAACACAGATGAGCCCAGATGAACCGATTGAGAACTACCCAAAGAAGTGACGCTGCGATGCCTTGGGGTAGGGCGCGACCGCTGGGCGCGCCGAGAGCGTGTTGCGGCGGGCACAGCGGTCCCGCCCTACCTCCGCCAACGTCACTTCTTCAGGAAATTCTCAATAGATGAACCGAGTGGGTTCAGTTGTTGGCCATCTATCTGTGTGAATCTGTGTCCATCTGTGGTTCTCAGGAGATTGACCTCTCCTGGGCTGCCCGCCGCTCCCTCTGTCATAGCCGCGCGGCGCCCAAATTCTGTTTGCCCCCCTGCGGGGCGGGCCGTTTCGTTTGACCCTCGTTCCCATGAAACGCACGCACCACTGCGCCCAACTGACCAAGGCCGACCTCCACGCGACCGTCTCGCTCGCCGGCTGGGTCGACTCCGTCCGCGACCACGGCGGCATCATCTTCATCGACCTCCGCGACCGCCAGGGTATCACGCAGGTGAAGTTCGACGGCGCGCTCCGCGAACAGGCCGCCAAGCTCAAGCCCGAGTCGGTCATCGGCATCACGGGCCAGGTCGAGCCGCGCCCGGCCGACATGATCAACGCCACCCTGCCCACCGGTGAGATCGAGGTCGATGCCACCGCACTCGAGGTGCACAACCTTTCCGAGACCCCGCCGTTCCCGCTCGACGACGCCGGCGGCGACAAGGTCAACGAGGACCTCCGCCTCACCTACCGTTACCTCGACCTGCGCCGCCCGAAGATGCGCAAGAACCTCGCCGTGCGCCACCGCGCCACGAAGGCCGTGCGCGACTACTTTGACGCGCAGGGTTTCTACGAGGTCGAGACGCCCGTCCTCTTCAAGAGCACGCCCGAAGGCGCCCGCGAATACCTCGTGCCGTCGCGCATCCACGCGGGCCAGTTCTACGCGCTCTCGCAGTCGCCCCAGCAGTTCAAGCAGATCCTCATGGTCGCGGGCGTGGAGAAGTATTTCCAGATCGCCCGCTGCTTCCGCGACGAGGACCTGCGCGCCGACCGCCAGATGGAGTTCACGCAGATCGACGTCGAGGTCTCGTTCATCGACCGCGAGGGCATCTACGCGCTCTTCGAGGGCATGCTGAAGAAGGTCTGGAAGGACGTGCTCGACCACGACCTCCCCACGCCGTTCCCGCGCCTCGCCTACAAGGACGCGATGAACCGCTACGGCGTCGACAAGCCCGACACGCGCTTCGCGATGGAGCTCGTCGACTTCTCCGAAACCTTCCGCACCTCGGCGTTCAAGGTCTTCCAGTCCACCGTCGCCGCCGGCGGCTCCGTGAAGGCGATCA
>CAYYVB010000477.1:0-2361 GCA_964475035.1 uncultured Opitutaceae bacterium
TGAAGGCCGAGGTCGGCGGCGGCATCTGGCTGCGCGTCTCGATCTACGAGAGCCACGACCGCGCGCTGCGCGTGCAGGTGGCGTTCCTCCCGCAGGACAGCGGCGCCATCACCGTCTGCTACAGCCTCGCGAGCGAGACCGCGAGCGGGCGGCGCTACGTGACGGACAACTTCTTCCTCCCCTTCGGCGGATTCTATCCCGAGCACTGGTTCATCGACCGCAGCCCGTGGCGGCGTTCGCTCCCGCGGCTCGTCGCCTGGCATCAGGCGCGCCTGCGCGCCGCCGGCGAGACCGCCGTGCCGTGGCAGACCGAGCCGCTCGACGACCTCAACCGCCAGCAGCAGCACATGGAGATGCTCAACACCGAGCTCGGCTTCCTCTTGCCGCATGCCGAGCGCGAAGAACACGGCAAGATCACGCCCGAAGGCCGCTTCCGCGTCTGGCAGGAAGCCTGGCTCCTCGACTACCTCGGGTTGCCGCGGCGGTATTGAGGTCCGGGAACAAAACCGCCCGCCCGGCGCTCTCACTTTCCGCATGAAGCCCTCCCGCCTCCTCTCCCTTGCGAGCCTGCTCGCGATCCTCGTCCTCCCGCTGCACGCCTACGAAGGCTGGCTCACCGACCTCGATGCCGGCAAAGCGCAGGCCGCCGCCGAGGGCAAGCAACTCGTCGTCGAGTTCACCGGCTCCACCTGGTGCCCGCCCTGCAAGGCGCTCCACGCCGAGGTGCTCACGACGGCCGAGTTCGCCGCGTGGGCGAAGGACAAGGTGCTCGTGAAGCTCGATTACCCGCGCGCCGGCGACCGCACGCCGGAAAAAGTCGCCGCCGATCCCGCGCTCGCGAAGCTCATGCGCCTGAAGGATGAGTTCGCCGTGCCGGGCTTTCCCACGATGTTCGTCTACGACGCGCAGGGTAAGGAAGTGGCCAAGGTCGTCGGCTACGGCCGCGGCGACGGTCCGGCAAAATACCTCGCCCAACTCGGCGCCAAGTAAGCGGCGCGCTCGCTTTTCTGTTTTCCCGCCCCGCCCCAGCGGGGCTTTTTTGTGCCGGCGGCCGATTGCCAAACACTCGTCAAAGCCGCCGCCGCCGGAAAATCGTCTCGTCTGCCCGCCCATTCCCGCTAGCCGTCGAACCATGATGCTCCTGCTCGCCACGTCCGCGTTGGAAAAGGTCCAGACCATCCCGCCCGCCACCTGGATCAAGCTGGGCATCGCCATCGCCGCCCTCGTCGCCGCCGTCGTCATCCTGCGCAAGGTCGCGCAGATGAACAAAATCGTCCTCGGCGTCATCGTCTTCGTCGTGGTGACGGTCTTCTTCTTCTCCTGGGTCTACAACCGCAACGAGCCGCGCTGGATGACCCCGATCGTCGACAAGATCGCCCCCTTCTTCCCCAGCGCCGGGCACTACAAGCAGAAGAGCGGCGGCTGAGGCGACGCCCGGAGGGGCCCTCGCCGCGACCGGACGCGCCTAATACTGCGTCACGGCGCAGGTTTCGCTTCGTGTTTCCGGCCTCGGCGCCTAGCTTGCCCGTCGCTTATGGCCAAGACCCACTCGGACATCGGACTCGTCGGCCTCGCGGTGATGGGCCAGAACCTCGCCCTCAACATCGCCGACCACGGCTTTCAGATCTCGGTCTTCAATCGCACCGTCGAAAAAACCGTGCAATTCGTCGCCGCCAATCCCGGCACGCCCGGCGGCCTCGTCGCGACGAAGACGCTCGCGGAATTCGCCGCCTCCCTCGCGCGCCCGCGCAAGGCCGTCATCCTCGTCCAGGCCGGCAAGGCCACCGACGCCGTCATCGACGGCCTCGCCGCCGTGTTCGAGTCGGGTGACATCATCATCGACGGCGGCAACGCGCTCTGGACCGACACCATCCGCCGCGAAAAGGCGCTGCAGGAAAAAGGCCTCCGCTTCATCGGCTCCGGCGTCTCCGGTGGCGAGGAAGGCGCACGCTTCGGCCCGTCCCTCATGCCCGGCGGCGACCGCGCCGCGTTCAAGGAATTGCAGCCCATCTGGGAAGCCATCGCAGCCAAGGTCGATGCGAAAACCGGCCGCCCGCTCGCCGGCGCCCAGCCCGGCCGGCCCGTCACCGGCGGCGTCCCCTGCACCGCCTACATCGGCGAGAACGGCGCCGGCCACTACGTGAAGATGGTCCACAACGGCATCGAATACGGCGACATGCAGATGATCTGTGAGGCCTACGCCCTCCTGTCCGGCCTCCTCGGCCTCAAGCCCGCCGAGCAATCCGCCATCTTCGCCGAATGGAACCGCGGCGCGCTCGACAGCTTCCTCATCGAGATCACCGCCGACATCCTCCAGCAGAAGGATCCGGTCACGAAGAAAAAACCCTTCGTCGACGTCGT
>CAYYVB010000478.1:0-2351 GCA_964475035.1 uncultured Opitutaceae bacterium
CGCGATGAACATCGCCCGCGGCTTCCATCATGCCTCGCCCGCCTGCGGCAGCGGATCGCGGAACTGGAGGCCGGCGGGTCGTCCGGCAAGGCGCCGGCCGCGGCCCGGCCGTCCTGAGGCGCCGCCATGGAACTGATCCTCCTCGGCATCTACAGCTTCTTCGTCTGGCTGATCTTCATCAGGTTCAAGCTGCTGCCGTGGAACTTCGTGAGCCAGATCATCGTCGTCACGATCCCGGTGTTCGGGCTGACGGCGCTCATCCTCGTGCTCAACATCGTCGCGCCGTCGTCGGCGGACGTGCGCGTCGTCAACTACGTCGTGCCGATCAACCCGCGGGTGCCGGGCCTCGTCGTCGAGGTCCCGGTCGAGCCCAACAAGCCCATCAAGAAGGGTGACCTCCTCTTCGACATCGACCCGACGCCCTACGCGATCGCCGTCCAGACCGCCGAGGCCCAGCTCGCCCAGTTGCAGGTACAGCTCCTCACCGCCGGGGCCACGGCGCGGAACCTGCAGGAGCAGTTGCGGAGCGCCACGGGCCAGCGCGAGTCGACGGCAGCGCGCCTCAAGCTCGCCCGGCAGCGCGCGGCGCAGTTCCGGGAGCTGGCCGACACCGGGGCCGGCAACCGCTTCGACTACGAGCAGGCCCTCACCGACATCGCGAACCTCGAAGGCCAGCTCGAGGCCGCGGCGGCTGCCGAACGCCAGGCCCGCGAGAAGCTCGCGGCGAAGACGCCGGCCGGGGAACAGGACGAGGTGGCCAACGTGAAGGCCCAGATCCGGCGCGCCGAGGCCGACCTCGCCAACGCCCGCTGGAACCTCAGCCAGACCACCTACTACGCGCCGGCGGACGGCACGGTGATCGCGTTGACGTTGCGGCCCGGCGCCATGGCCGTGCCACTGCCCATGGTGCCGGCGATGAACTTCGTCGAGGATGAGCAGTGGATCCTCGCCATCTACAACCAGAACGAGGTCCGCAGGATCGGCCCGGGGCAGGAGGCGGAGGTCGCGTTCCGCCAGTACCCGGGCCGCATCGTCAAGTGCAAGGTCGACTCCATCATGTGGGCCACGGCCCAGGGCCAGCTCCCGATCGGGGCCATGAACACGGCCGGCGGCGTCGCGCCCATCCCGCCGCAGTCGCTTGCCGTCCGCCTGCTGCCGGACGGCAAGGACGCCGACATCTTCCTCGCCTCCGGCGCGAGCGGCGCGGGCGCGGTCTTCACCGACAGCGGGGAGCCGATCCACATCCTCCGCAAGATCATCCTGCGGATCGGCGCGAAGCTCGACTGGCTCATCCTGAAGCTGCACTGAGATGCCCGCACCAGCGCGATCGCGCGTGGTCCTCCGGGTGGCCGCAGGCTTGCTCGCCGCGGCGATCGCGGCCGGCTGCACCACGCAACGCCCACCGACGGGGGCCGAGCTCCGCGCCAGCGACGAACTCCTCGCCGACGCCGGGCTCGAGGCCCGGACCTGGCGCTCGCCGGGCGCCGCGCCCGGGGCGCCCCTCGACAACTGGCTCGCCACCTTCGAGGACCCGCAACTCCTCGCCCTCGTCGACGAGGCCCTGGCCCGCAACCCCGACCTGCGGGCCGCGGCGACGCGCGTCGAGCAGGCGGCCGCCTACGTGGACCTCGCGAAGTCCGCGCTGCGACCGCAGGTGCGGATCCTCGGCACCGGCGGCGTGAAGGCCTCCGGCGGCGACTACAGCTCGCCCCTCGAGGGCGTGTCGCTCGGCGTCGCCTGGGAGCCGGACCTGTGGGGCCGCCTCCGCTACGCGCGGAACGCCGCCACCGAGTCGCTGGCCGCGACGAGCGCCGACTTCACCTACGCCCGCCAGTCGCTCGCCGCGACGCTGGCGCGGACGTGGTTCACGGCCGCCGAGACGCTCCTGCAGCGGCAACTCGCGGCGGACGCCGTCACCGCGGCCCGGCAGATCCTCGCGCTCACCGAGCAGCGGCAGCGGGTCGGTTCGGCGAGCGGCCAGGACGTGGCGGCGGCCCGGATCAACCTCGCGAACCTCGAGGACGCGGCGGCCCAGGCAGACCTCGCCCACTCGCAGACGGTCCGCGCGCTCGAACTCCTCCTCGGGCGCTACCCCGGCGCCGAGCTCGCCGCCCGCGCGGACCTGCCGGACCTCCCGGGCCCCGTACCCGCCGGCCTGCCGCTCGAGCTCCTCGAGCGGCGGCCCGACGTCATCGCCGCGGAGCGCCGCGTGGCCGCCGCCTTCAACAGCGTCGGCGAGGCCAAGGCGGCCCGCCTGCCCCGCATCACCCTGACGACGAACGTCGCCGTCATCGACAGCGAGATCCTGCAGCTGCAGGAGGATTTCGAGAACCCGACCTTCGGCGCCGGCG
>CAYYVB010000479.1:0-2344 GCA_964475035.1 uncultured Opitutaceae bacterium
CGATGCCGGGCACGAGGCCGCTGCCGAGGTATTTGCGGATGCCGTAGACGGAGGACGGCAGCTCGCTCTTGAAGGCCGCGATCTTGAACTGCGCGCCGTGCTGCGCGTGGCGGGTCCATTCGCCGGTGAGGCGGAGCGTCTCGCCGCATTGCACGCCGGGGAGCGGGCCGACGATGGTGACGGTCTCGGCCTTGCCCGCGGCCACGTCCGGCGCGGCAGGGACTCCGCGCCCCGCCTCCGCGCGCAGCTCCGCGATGGTGTAGTGGTTCTCCTCGTTGAGGAAGATGATGCGTTCGAGGACGCCGGTGAGCTGGGCGGGCGCGGTGGACAACGTGCCCTTCTGTGTATGCCGCGCGCGGGCCGACGCAACCCGGCGTTGGACAATCCCGCCAAAGCGGACACGCTCGCGCCGATGCTGCATTGGGAAGACCTCCAGCCCGGCCAGAAATTCGGCACGGGTGAATACGAGATGACCGCCGCGGAGATCGTGGCGTTCGCCGAGCGCTACGATCCGCAGCCGTTCCACACGGATCCCGCGGCGGCGCCGGCGACGTTCTTCGGCGAGCACGTGGCGAGCGGCTGGCACACGGCGGCCGTGAGCATGCGCCTGATGGTGCAGGGGGAGATGCAGGTCGCGGGCGGCGTGGTCGGGCACGTGATGGAGGAGCTGCGCTTTCCGCGGCCGGTGCGGCCGGGCGACCGGCTGCGCGTCGTGCAGGAGGTCGTCGAGAAATCCGAGCTGCCCACGCGCCCCACGCACGGCCGGCTCAAGCTCCGTTGCCGCACCTTCAACCAGCACGGCAAACTGGTGCAGGACATGACGGCGAACCTGATCATCGCGCGGCGGCCGGCGGGTTGAGGCCGGGGCCTGTCGCCCGGTATCCAACGTGAGCGCGGCACGGAAAAAGTGTAACCTAATAGGTTACACTTCATCCGACGCGATGTGCGATGCGCGATTCCGCTCTTGGCGCGGGGGCGCGGCGGGAACAACCTCGCGGGCGATGAGCACCGCCGCCCAAATCCTGACCGCTCTCGTCGCGTTGCTGCACGGATACTTTCTCGTCGTGGAAATGTTTCTCTGGACCAAGCCCTACGGGCGGCGCGTCTTCGGACTGACGCCGGAAAAGGCAGAGATCACGCGCGTGCTCGCGGCGAACCAAGGGCTCTACAACGGATTCCTCGCCGCCGGGCTGGCGTGGGCGCTGTGGCGCGGCGCGGCGGGGTTCGAGCTGCAGGTGTTCCTGCTCGGCTGCGTCATCGTGGCCGGCCTCTACGGCGGCGCGACGGCGAGCAAGCGGATCTACTTCGTGCAGGCCTTGCCCGGCGCGCTGGCGTTGGCGGCGACGCTGTTGCGCTGAGGCGCGATTTAGCGGCGCCGCGCGCGAGCCGGGGATTGCGCGCGCACGGCGGGACGGTTTTGCTGCGGGCATGGAGCTTTCCCATGCCTCGCTGCTGCCGGTCATCCAGGCCGCGATCACGCCGGTCATCCTCATCTCCGGCACGGGCATGCTCATGCTCACGCTGACCAACCGCATGGGCCGCGCCGTCGACCGCACGCGCGCGCTCGCCGGGCAGTTGCGCGAGCGCCAGGGCAAGGACAACCGCCACCTCGAGTCGCAGCTCGACGTCCTCTACAAGCGCACGCGCCTCATCCGGTGGGCGGTCGTCTGCGCGGTGACGAGCATCCTCGTCGAGTGCCTGCTGGTGCTCGCGATCTTTGCGGGCTCGTTCGGTGCCGGGGCGGCAAGCTTCGGCGTCGTGGCGCTGGCGCTCTTCGTCTGCAGCATCGGCCTGCTGATCGGCGCGCTCGTCTGTTTCCTGCGCGACATCTATCTCTCGCTCGAGGCGCTTGACCGCGAGGTCGAGTGGGCGCGCGAACAACGTCCCGACGCATGATCGCCTCGCGCTGGGAAACTTTCCTCGACGGGCTGGTCAAGCGCGCTCTCTTCTGGTCGCCGCTGCGCAGCTACGTCCTCTACAAATACCGCTACGCCTTCACACCCGCCCAGCTCTCGCGATTGACGACACTGCTGACCGAGGCCGTGGCCGTTCCGGGCGATTGCCTCGAGGTCGGCTGCTACCGCGGCTACACGACGGTGTGGCTCAACCGTCACCTCGACGCCGTCGCGCCGGCGAAGCGTTACCACGCGGTCGACACCTTCGGCGGCTTCGTGCCCGCCGACGTGGCGCACGAACAGCAGACCCGCGGCAAGGCGTCGCGCGACGACGCGCGGGCGTTCGCGAAGTTCACCATCAACTCTCAGGCGTGGTTCGACGCCACGATGCGGCAGAACGCGATCACGCGCGTGACCTCGCACGCCGCGGCCGTGCAGGATTTCGCGTT
>CAYYVB010000480.1:0-949 GCA_964475035.1 uncultured Opitutaceae bacterium
AGGCGGAACCGGCGACGCCATTGCCGGCGTATCCGTTCGTCCCGCCTGAGGCCACGCGTCGGCGGCTCAACGGCCACGTCCCCGAGGTGCCCGCACAATGAACGCGCGCCCGCTCGGCAACCTCGTCCTCGGCACGGCCCCGGCGGCAGAGCCGGTCGGCACCGACGAGCTGAAGACGCATCTTCACGTGTCCGGCACCGGATCCGACGCCTACGTGACAGCCATCGGCAAGGCAGCGCGCGAGCTCGCCGAGGCCTACACCAACCGCGCCTTCATCACCCAGACCTGGGACCTGTATTTCGATTGCTTCCCGGATGGGACTGAGATCCCGCTCGCGAAGCCGCCGCTGCAGAGCGTGGCTTTCGTGAAGTACATCGACGCGGCCGGCACCGAGCAGACCTGGGGCACGGCCAATTATTTCGTCGACGACAAGCGGCAGCCGCCGCGCATCGTGAAGGATTCCGCGGTGTCATGGCCCGACACCGACGACCGGCCGAACGCGGTGCACGTGCAATTCGTCGCCGGCTACGGGACGGCGGGCACGATGGTGCCGGAATCGCTGCGCCACGGCATCAAGCTGATCGCCGCGAACCTGATGGAGCATCGTGGCGACCGCCAGGAGAGTGGTGTGCTGAATTCCGAGCCGCGCTCGCTGCCGCCGGCGGCCGAGCATCTGATGTTTCCCTATCGAGCCTTCTGATGGCGAACCCGTCGATCGGCTCGATGCGCGAGCGCGTGACCATCCAGCAGGAAGGCACGCAGACGGCGGACGCCGGGGGCGGCTATTCGGCGCCGTGGACGGCCTTCGCATCCGACATTCCGGCGAAGGTCGAGCCGGCATCCGGCGCCGAGCGTATCCTCGGCCAGAAGCTCGCGCCCGTGGTCTCGCACGCGGTGACGATCCGCTATCTCGCGGGCGTGACCGCCGGCATGCGCGTCGCCTGGGGCT
>CAYYVB010000480.1:959-2340 GCA_964475035.1 uncultured Opitutaceae bacterium
CGGTCATCAACATGGAGGCGCGCGAGCGCTTCATGCTGCTGGCGTGCGACGAGGGCGAGGCGACGTGAGATGGCCGGCGACAGTCAATGGGCCGTGCAGCAGGCGATCTTCGCCGCGCTGGGAGCCTCAGCCGCGCTCAAGGCGCTGATCGGCGATCCCGTCCGTCTCTACGACCACGTGCCCGAATCGCCCACCTTCCCCTACGTCGTCATCGGCGAGTCCTTCTTCGGCCAGTGGGACACCAAGTCCTTCGACGGCATGGATCAGGACATCGTCCTGCACGTCTGGTCCCGCTACCGCGGCCGGAAAGAGGCCAAGCAGATCATGGGCGCGATCCACGACGCGCTCAACAAGCAGTCGCTGACGGTGACCGGGCACAACTTCGTGCTCTGCCAATTCACCTTCGGCCAGGTTCTCGACGATCCCGACGGACTGACGCGCCACGGGATCGCGCGCTATCGCGTCGTAACCCACGAATAGGAGCCTACGACCATGGCTGGCTTGCCCGGCAAAGACTTCCTGCTCTACGACGGCACCGGCACCGGCACCGTCGTGATCGCCGCACAGCGCGCGACGAGCTTCACGCTCAACGGCCAGGCGATCGAGGTCACGAACAAGGACTCCGCCGGCATGTACCGTGAGTTGCTGGCGTCGGCCGGCGTCGTGTCCTTGGATATCCAATGCGAAGGCGTGCTCGAAGCCGGCACGCTCGCGGAGCAGCTTCACACGCGCGTCACCAACCGCTCGAACGACAACTACACGCTCAAATTCAAGAGCGACAACAGCTTCGCGGGCCCTTTCCGCCTGACGCAAATCGATGAAGGCGGCAACCACGACGGCGAGCAGACCTACAAGCTCTCGCTGCAGAGCGCCGGCTCCATCACCTACGCGACGACGTAATCGGAGCCGCCATGAGCGCGAACGAACATCGCGGCGAGATCGAACTCGAGCTCGGCGACAAGAAAATCGTCTTGCGGCCCACCTACGAAGCGCTTCAGGCAATGGAGCGCGCCACAGGGACGCGGCTTATTCCGCTGGCCCGCCGCTTCGGCGAGCTCGATTTCGGCGTCTCCGACATTGTCGCCGTGATTTCCGCCGCCGCGACGGAGAAGCCCGACAAGGACATTGGGCGACTCGTCTTCGAAGCGGGAGTCGCGAAAGTCGGCATCCGGATCAGCGCCTTCCTCGCGGGCGCCCTCAACGGAGGGAACGTGGGAAACGGGGAAGCGCCGGAGACGACTCCGGCGACGAGCTAGACGACGAGTATCCGTTCCGCCGGTTCATGGAGATCGGCATGGGCGTCCTGGAATGGCCGCCGCATGTGTTTTGGGCTTCGACGCCGCACGATCTCTTCGCCGCGCTCGACGGCACCACGAAGACC
>CAYYVB010000481.1:0-2339 GCA_964475035.1 uncultured Opitutaceae bacterium
ATCAGGTGGAGCCGCACTCTGTAGCGCAGCCGGTAGGCGGAGCATTAGTGGTTAACCCAGGTCGACGGCCTCAAGCCTTCGGCGCTTCGGCATAAGCTTCCATACCCACGCACGAGCACACGAGATTCCGGTCGCCGTAGACGTTGTCGATGCGGCCGACGGCGGGCCAGAACTTCGAGGCGCGCGTCCACTTGTCGGGAAACGCGGCGGTCTCGCGCGAATACGGGCGGTTCCACTCGGTCGCCGTCACGACGGCGGCGGTGTGCGGGGCGTGCTTGAGCGGGTTGTTGAGCTTGTCGCTCTCGCCGCTGGCGACGGCCGCCATTTCGCCGTGGATCGAGATGAGCACGTCGCAGAAGCGATCGAGCTCGGCCTTCGTCTCGCTCTCGGTCGGCTCGATCATGAGCGTGCCAGGGACAGGGAACGACATCGTGGGCGCGTGGTAGCCGTAATCCATCAGGCGCTTCGCGACGTCCTCGACTTCGAGGCCGTGCTTCTTCCAAGGGCGGAACTCGAGGATGCACTCGTGAGCGACGAGGCCGCTGCCGCCCTTGTAGAGGACGGGGAAATGGTTCTCGAGGCGCTTGGCGATGTAGTTGGCGTTGAGGATGGCGAACTTCGTGGCGCGCGTGAGACCGTCGGGCCCCATCATGCGGATATACATCCACGAAATGACGAGGATGCTCGCGCTGCCGTAGGGCGCGGCGCTCACGGCGCCAATCGCGGTGCCGGGCTGGGCGATGGCGGGCGCGCTGACCGGGTGACCGGGCAGGAACGGCACGAGGTGTTTCGCGACGCCGATCGGGCCCATGCCGGGGCCGCCGCCGCCGTGCGGGATGCAGAAGGTCTTGTGGAGGTTGAGATGGCAGACATCCGCGCCGATGTGGCCGGGCGACGTGAGTCCGACCTGCGCGTTCATGTTCGCGCCGTCCATGTAGACTTGGCCGCCATGCGCGTGGATCGTTTTGCAGATGTCGCGGATGGAGGTCTCGAACACGCCGTGCGTCGACGGATACGTGACCATGAGCGCGGAGAGGTTGGCGCTGTGCTGCTCGGCCTTGGCCTTGAGGTCGGCGACGTCGATGTTGCCGTTGGCGTCGCAGGCGACGGGGACGACGGTCATGCCGCACATTGCGGCGCTGGCGGGATTGGTGCCGTGCGCGCTCGTCGGGATGAGGCAGATGTTGCGGTGACCTTCGCCGCGCGACTCGTGGTAGGCGCGGATGACGAGGAGCCCGGCGTATTCGCCCTGCGAGCCGGCGTTGGGCTGGAGCGACACCTGGGCGAAGCCGGTGATCTCGCTGAGCCATTTCTCGAGGTCCTTGAACATCTTCGCGTAACCCTTCCACTGGTCGGCCGGCGCGAACGGATGCAATTTGCCGAACTCGGGCCACGTGACCGGGAACATCTCGCTGGTCGAATTCAGCTTCATCGTGCACGAGCCGAGCGAAATCATCGAGTGGACGAGCGAGAGGTCCTTTTGCTCGAGGCGCTTGATGTAGCGCAGCATCTCGTGCTCGGTGTGATAGGAGTTGAACACCTTCGCGGTGAGGAAGGCCGAAGCGCGGTCGAGGCCCGAGGCCGGAAGGCTGATATCCGAGGACAGATCGAGCGTGACGCCGAAGAGGCCGGCGAGCGTCGCGAGCTCGGCGGTCGAGGTGACTTCATCTAGCGAGAGGCCGACGGTGGTGTCGTTGACGCGGCGGAGATTGATCTTCTGCGCGAGGGCGGCGGCGTGGATCTTGGCGGCGTCGACGCCCGACACGGTGAGCGTGTCGAACACGGGCTCGGTGTTCACCTGTGCTCCGGTGGCCTTGATGGCGTGGGCGAGGAGATGGGTGAGGAGGCGCGTGCGCTGCGCGATTTTCTTCAGGCCTTCCGGGCCGTGATAGACCGCATACATCGAGGCCATGACGGCGAGGAGGACCTGCGCGGTGCAGATGTTCGACGTGGCCTTGTCGCGGCGGATGTGTTGCTCGCGCGTGCCGAGGGCGAGGCGCATGCCCGGGTTGCCCTGCGCATCCTTCGAGACGCCGACGAGGCGGCCGGGCATCTGGCGCTTGAACGCGTCCTTCGTGGCGAGGAAGCCCGCGTGCGGTCCGCCGAAGCCCATCGGCACGCCGAAACGCTGCGCGGAGCCGACGGCGACGTCGGCGCCGAACTCACCCGGAGCCTTCAGCAGCGTGAGCGCGAGCAGGTCGGTCGCGACGACGCAGAGCGCGCCGGTGGCGTGCGCCTTTTCGAAGAACGCGGCGAAGTCGACGATGCTGCCGGTGGTGTCCGGGTATTGGACGAGGACGCCGAAGACGTTCGCGCCCGAGAAGTCGAACGAGCGGTGG
>CAYYVB010000482.1:0-2330 GCA_964475035.1 uncultured Opitutaceae bacterium
CTTTAGGTTACGCGTAGCGTAGGCTATACGGATGTGAATCGCCTATTTGCTTGCCATTCACAGCCTACTTATTACTCTGGATTGAGCCTTTGTCGCCGAGAACGTCTGCCGCTCGCTCACGCTCGCGGCTTCCCAATATGGCCTTTCTTCTTTGGACCGCTAGCTAGAACGCAGCGCCCAGCGTCGGTATTTCTTTGAAGCCGGAACGAGAGGAAGCACGACTGCCAGGCGAGCGACGGTCCGGAAACCTCTGCTGCCAGCAGGCGAATCGGCATATGAAGCTGCCGTGTTTCGCCCCTAAGGCCTCCCGCCGGCGTCGCGCAAGAAGTGACAATGGGAGCCGCGAGCGTGAGCGAGCGGCAAGCGGAGAGCGTTTGCCGTTATTTGATCACGGACGGCGGACAAATCGCCTGTAAACGCTGTTATTTCCAGGGCTAGGTTATCGGCATCGAACAACAACGGTTCGCTGCAACGTCTGCCACTCGCTCACGCTCGTGGCTCACAGCTGCCGTCGGTTGCATGATTTGAGTCATGCGAACCGTGAGGTCGCGGTGGGCTAAGCGGGTATTACACGTTGGCATTGCCAGAATAACGTCACTTAGAAGTGAGCGCCTGTCGCCGAGAACGTTTGCCACTCGCTCACGCTCGTGGCTCCCATTTTTCGTTGGCTGCTTGATTTAAGTTACGCAAGTGGTGGACGGATCGCAAATTGTGCTGTCGGACGCAGAAGACCGTCGTGACGGACACGCACTAACGTCGCCTGGCCCCGCCGGGTGCGCGATTGACCTCCGGTGATATGCTGCCCTGCATGCCTTCTCTCAGCGAGCTTGCGGATCAGCTCTGGCGCGGCGAAACCCGGACCAGCGATCCGCAGCATCATCCCTTCGTGGCCCTGAACCGGATCGAGGAACTGGCGCCCGGAGTTGCCTTCTACAAGGGGTTCTCCAACATCGCCGCCGTGAAAACCGACGACGGCCTGGTGCTCATCGACACCGGCTCCTATCACCCCACCGCGCACCAGAGAAGTTTTGAGAAAGTCCGCTCCTACGCGACGGATCGTCTGCATACGGCGATCTACACCCACGGCCATGTCGACCACGCGTACGGTCTGCCGCCGTTCCTGAAGGAAGCCGAGGCCAATCACTGGCCGCGACCCGACATCCTGGGTCACCAGGCCGTGATCCCGCGGATGCGCCGCTACAACGAAACCGCCGGATACAACTCCGTCATCAACTCGCGGCAGTTCAATGTCAAGACCGAGTGGCCCACGAACCCGATCTTCCCTTCCCGGACGTTCGAGGACGCGTTGAATCTGACGGTCGGCGGCGAGGAAATCTGGATCCGCCATGCGAAAGGCGAGACCGACGATCACGCCTGGGTGTTTCTGCCGCGCACGCGGGTGCTCTACACCGGCGATCTGTTCATTTGGGCCGCGCCGAACGCGGGCAATCCGCAGAAAGTGCAGCGATACGCGATCGAGTGGGCGCGCGGGTTGCGGGAGATGGCGGCGCTCGCGCCGGAGATTCTGCTGCCGGGTCACGGTCTGCCGGTGATCGGGCGTGAGAACGTCGCGCAAGCGCTTACCGATACGGCGGAATACCTGGAATCGCTGTACACGCAGACTCTGGCGATGCTCAACGCGGGCGTGCCGGTAGTGGACATGATTCACGAGATCGCGCCGCCGGCGCATCTGGCCGAAAAGCCGTACCTGCTGCCCATCTACGATGAGCCGGAGTTCATCGTGCGCAACATTCATCGCTGCCTGGGCGGATGGTGGAGCGGGGTTCCGAGTGAACTGAAGCCGGCGCCGCGCCACGCGCAGGCACGTGAAATCGCAGCGCTGGCCGGAGGTCCGGAGAAGCTGATCGCGCGGGCCGCGGAACTGGCCGAAGCAGGCGACATGAGGCTCGCGTGCCATCTTGCGGACTGGGCGGGGGACGCCGCACCGGAGTCGGTGGAGGTGCATCGAGTCCGCGCGGCGATCTACACCAAGAGGATGGAGACCGAGCCTTCGACCATGTCGAAGGGCATCTTCGGAGCCGCGGCGAGGGAGTCGGCCGCGAAGGGCTAGGAACTCTTGCCCGCGCGTTTGCGGGGCCGCTTCGGCACCGCCACGGGACCGGTGCCGGTAGCCGCGACGGGCTCCTCATCGGCATCCTGCGTGGAAGCCGGCGCGGAGGCGGCGGCGGGAGGCTTCTTCACCGAAGCGAGGGATGCTTTCAGCGCTTCCAGGATATCGACCACCTTTTGCTGCTTCGGTTCCGGCGTTGCGACCACTTCCTGACCCGCCTTCTTGGCCTCGATCAGCCCCAGCAGGTTCTCGCGGTACA
>CAYYVB010000483.1:0-966 GCA_964475035.1 uncultured Opitutaceae bacterium
GGGCCTGCTGCAGCGACAGGTCGTGGACCACGGCGTCGCCGAACTGCAGGTACTCCGCCGGGCTGACCTGCTCGAGGTCGGCGACCGGAACGCGCAGCGCGAGCGGCCGCCCGTTGCGCTCGACGCCGACCAGGACCTCGCTGCCGACACTGTCGTCCAGCACCGCCGCCAGCGGCACGAATTCCGTGATGGCGCGGCCCGCGACCCGCACGAGGATGTCGCCGACCTGCAGGCGGCCCTCGGCCGGGGTGCCGGGGACCACCTCGTTGACCACCAGCATGCCGATGCCGTCGGGAAAGTCGCGGCGGGTGGCGGACTCGGTGGCCTCGGTGAGGCCGAGCCGGCGGAGTTCGTCGTAGGCCCGGTAGCCGAAGACCGCGCCGACGTGCCCGCGCGGCACCGGCTCCCCGGCCTGGATCAGCCGCAGCGCGCGCTGGATGCGGTCGAGCGGCAGGAAGAAGCTCGACGCCGCCTGCTGGCTCGCCCCGGCGTTGAGCGCCACCACCCGGCCGTCGATGTCGATGACCGGCGAGCCCGAGGAACCGCCCGAGGTGCCCGAGGCGGCCTGGAGGTAGAAGGTGTTGAAGTCGTTGTACTGCCCGCGGCCATAGTCGGGCGCCTCGCGCCGCAGCCGGGCGATGGTGCCGGAGAGGATCGACAGCTGCTCGCCGGCGTCGTTGCCGACCACGCGGATCTCGCGGCCGAGTTCCGCGGCCGCCGGCGCCAGCGGCAGCGACGCCGGCCGCGCGTAGCGCAGCGCCCGGGGGTCGTAGCGGAAGAACCCGAAGTCGTGCACCGGATCGCGGTACACGGGCGTGAGCTCGACCTCCTCCTGGTTGGTAAACAGTGCCTCGGCCCGCACCGGGCCCGGCGTGACGACGTGGCGGTTGGTGAGGATGAGCCCGCGCTCGGCGTCGACCACGAAGCCGGTGGCCTGGCTCGACTCGTTCCATTCGGTGTCGAAGG
>CAYYVB010000483.1:976-2320 GCA_964475035.1 uncultured Opitutaceae bacterium
CGGGTGCCGTCGACCTTGATGGAGACCACGCTGGGCGCGATGCGCTCGAGCGTCCGGCGCCAGGCGGCGGGCTCGGGCCCGTCGGCCGCCGCGGCCCCGGCAACCGGCCCGGTGGCCAGCGCCGCCGCGAGCGCCAGCGCGGCCTCAGGCCGGCAGCGCATGACCGAAGGCGGTGCGGTAGGCGGCGGCGATGGAGGCCGGCGTGAAGCGGTGGTTCTGGGTGCCGCGGTGGGCCACCTTGAGCGAGCCCAGCAGCGCGGCTAGCCGGCCGGTCTCCTCGAAGCCCCAGCCGCGGGCGAGGCCGTGGAGGAGCCCCGCACGGTAGGCGTCACCGCAGCCCGTGGGATCGAGCACCGCGGTGGCCTTGACGCTCGGGATGTCGATGCGCCGGTCGGGCAGGTACACCACCGAACCCTCGGCGCCCCGGGTGACGACCAGCGCCTGCACCCGCGTCGCGAGCTGCTCGAGGCTCTGGCCGGTGCGCTCGCAGAGCAGTCGCCCCTCGTAGTCGTTGACCGCGACCCAGGTGGCCTGGTCGATGAACCGCGCGAGCTCCGTCCCGTCGAACATCGGCAGGCCCTGGCCCGGGTCGAACACGAACGGGATACCCGCGGCGTGGAACTGCGCGGCGTGGTCGAGCATGGCCTGCCGGCCGTCGGGGGACACGATGCCCAGGGTGACGCTGCCGTCGGTGGGCACGCGGTTGCGGTGCGCCTCGTCCATGGCGCCGGGGTGGAAGGCGGTGATCTGGTTGTCGTCGAGGTCGGTGGTGATGTAGGCCTGCGCGGTGAGGGTGCCCGGCACCTCGGTGACGTGCCGCAGGTCGTGGCCCTCGGCCGTGAGCCAGTCGCGATAGCGGCCGAAGTCGGTGCCGACGGTCGCCATGATCAGCGGACTCCCGCCGAGGAGGCGCAGGTTGTAGGCCACGTTGCCGGCGCAGCCGCCGAACTCCCGGCGCAGCTCCGGCACCAGGAACGCGACGTTCAGGATGTGGATCTGGTCGGGGAGGATGTGCTCGCGGAAGCGGCCGCGGAACACCATGATGTTGTCGAAGGCGAGCGAACCGCAGATCAGGGCCGACACGGGATTCTCCTGCTGGAAACGGGGTGGCGTCAGCCCGCGGTGGCGGGCCGCGACTGCCAGGTGACGTCGAGCTGCCGGGCGGCCCGCACGTCGTCGAGCCGGCCCACCGGCGTGGTGCGCGGCGCGCGTTTGACCTCGGCCGCGTCGCGCCGGGCCAGGCCGCGGATCTCCACCATCGCCGCGACGAACCGGTCGAGGTCCTCGCGGGCCTCGGTCTCGGTCGGCTCGATGAGCAGGCATTCGGGCACCAGCAGCGGGAAG
>CAYYVB010000484.1:0-2318 GCA_964475035.1 uncultured Opitutaceae bacterium
GGCTGGAAGAACGTCTACAAGGTCCGCAACCCGGACGAGTTCTTCAAGGCCTACGCCGAGACCGGCCAACTCGTCATGCTCCTGCAGAGCGAAGTCGTGTTCGAGGACTACTACCGCTGCTACTGCATCGGCGGCACCGACGTCCGCATCATGCCCTACGAGCCGCGCAACCCGCACCACCTGCGCTACGTCGTCGACCGCCCGCCCGCCTCGCCCGCGCTGCTCGAGCGCATCAAGCAGGACGTCCTCGCGCTCAACCACGCCCTCGGCTACGATTTCAACACCGTCGAGTTCGCCGTGAGCAACGGCGTCCCCTACGCGATCGACTTCTGCAACCCCGCACCCGACGCCGACCGCAACTCCGTCGGCGAGGAGAATTTCAAGTGGGTCGTCGAAGCCGCCACGCGGATGCTCGTCCGCCGCGCCAAGGAGCACCGCGACGGCGCCGACAACCTCACCTGGGGCAACTACATCAAGTCCGGCGCCGCCGGCAAAGCCGTGACCGCCCCGGCGAAGAAGAAGTGAGCGCCACGATTCCCTGAACGGAGGGCCGCCCTGAAAAGGCCCCTCCACTCCCATCCCCTACGCCCATGCCTCGCAAAAAGCACCAATTCACCCTCGGCATCGAGGAGGAGTTCCAGATCGTCGACCCGGTCACGCGCGAGCTGAAATCGCACATCGAGGAGATCATCGAAGGCGGCAAGATGATCCTCAAGGAGCGCGTCAAACCCGAGATGCACCAGTCCGTCGTCGAGGTCGGCACCGACATCTGCACCGACATCGCCGATGCCCGCAAATCCGTCATCGGCCTGCGCACCGACCTCGCCCGCCTCGCCCGCTCGCAGAATCTCCGCATCGCCGCCGCCGGCACGCACCCGTTCTCCCACTGGATCGACCAGAAGATCTCCCCCGGCGAACGCTACCAGGGCGTGATCAACGACCTCCAGCAGGTCGCCCGCGCCAACCTCATCTTCGGCCTCCATGTCCACCTCGGCATGCCCGACCGCGAGACCGCGATCCACCTGCAGAACACCGCGCGCTACTTCCTCCCGCACATCTTCGCGCTCTCGACCAACTCGCCGTTCTGGGTCGGCCGCAACACCGGCTACGCCTCGTACCGCCTGCAGATCTTCCAGCGCTTCCCCCGCACCGGCATCCCCGACCTCTTCGAGTCGGTCGAGGAGTTCGACAACTACGTGAACCTGCTGGTGAAGACCGGCTGCATCGACAACGCGAAGAAGATCTGGTGGGACATCCGCCTCCACCCGCTCTTCGGCACGCTCGAGTTCCGCATGTGCGACATCCCCATGCGCGTCGACGAGACCATCTGCCTCGCCGCCATCATGCAGGCCCTGACGGCCAAGCTCTACAAGCTGCACCGCCAGAACATGAGCTTCCGCACCTACCGCGCCCGCCTCATCAATGAGAACCGCTGGCGCGCCGCCCGCTACGGCATCAAGGGCAAGATGATCGACTTCGGCAAACAGGAGGAGGTCGAGACCCGCAGCCTCATCGCCGAACTCCTCGAGTTCATCGACGACGTCGTCGACGAACTCGGCTCGCGCAACGAGATCAACTACGTGCAGACCATCCTCGAGCGCGGCACCGGCTCCGACCGCCAGGTCGCCGTCTACGAAAAGACCAAAGACCTGAAAGCGGTGGTCGATTACATCATCGCCGAAACCCACCACGGCCTCCCGCTCTGACCCTCTTTCTCTTGCCTCTTACTCTTCATCTTTCTCCCTCCCTCGTCTTCTCCCCGCCGCGCACAAGCCGCCGGATGGAAGAGACAGATTAGGACAAAGAGGAGAGATCAGACCCGACACCTCCACACCCCTTGTATTCCGACGCCCCCCGCTCCACGCCGCTCTCGCCGGCGTTCCGCCCTCAGCCCTCCGCGCTCCGCACCTCTCCCATGCCGCACGCCGCCACGCTCCCGACCACCTTCGACCCGGAGCTGACGCCGGGCGCCCGCAACGCCATCCACGTCTGCCTCGCACTCCAGAAGCACGAGCGCATGACGATCATCGCCGACCAGGCCTGCGGCGAAATCGCCGCCGCCCTCGTCGCCGAGGTGGAGAAGACCGGCGCCGCCTACGATGTGTTCATCCTCGAGGAATACGGCCCGCGCCCGCACCGCGATATGCCGGCGGAAATCCTCGCGCATCTCGCCCAGTCGCAGGTCTCGATCTACGCCTGCATCACCCAGACCGGCGAGCTCCGCACGCGCATGCAGATGATGGACGTGCTCAACCCGCGCAAGATCCGCCACGGGCACATGGTGAACATCAACAAGCAGATCATGCTCGAGGGCATGC
>CAYYVB010000485.1:0-2097 GCA_964475035.1 uncultured Opitutaceae bacterium
AGACCCTCAGCTCGCTCGAGCACATCCGCCTCCGCCCCGGCATGTATATCGGGCGGCTCGGCAACGGCGCCCACGCCGAGGACGGCATCTACGTCCTGCTCAAGGAGACCATCGACAACTCGATCGACGAATTCACGATGGGTCACGGCCGCAAGATCGAGGTCGAACTCGACGAGGAGCGCCGCTCCGTCCGCGTGCGCGACTACGGCCGCGGCATCCCGCTCGGCAAGCTCGTCGACTGCGTGTCCATCATCAACACCGGCGCCAAATACGACTCCGAGACTTTCCAGAAGGCCGTCGGCCTCAACGGCGTCGGCCAGAAGGCCGTCAACGCCCTCGCGCTGAACTACCGCGCCCAGGCCGTCCGCGACGGCGAGACGAAGATCGTCGAGTTCGAGAAGGGGAAATTGAAGAAGGAGTCGCGCGTGCAGAAGTGCGACGAGCGCAACGGCACGCTGATCGAGTTCACGCCCGACGCGCAGCTCTTCGGCGCCGACTTCCGTTTCCGCACCGAGTTCATCGAGGACATGCTGTGGAACTACGCCTTCCTCAACCGCGGCCTCACGCTCACGCTCAACGGCAAACCCTTCCGCTCCGAAAACGGCCTGAAGGACCTCCTCACCAAGGAACTCTCCGGCGAGCCGCTCTACCCCATCATCCACCTCGAGGGCGAGGACATCGAGGTCGCCTTCACCCACGGCAACCACTACGGCGAGGAATACTGGTCCTTCGTCAACGGCCAGCACACCACGATGGGCGGCACGCACCTCGCGGCCTTCCGCGAGGCGCTGGTCGAGACCGTGCGCAACCACTTCAAGAAGGACTTCGACGCCGCCGACATCCGCCAGTCGATCGACGCCGCCGTGTCCGTGCGCGTGCAGGAGCCGGTGTTCGAGTCGCAGACGAAGACCAAGCTCGGCTCCACCGACCTCGGCCCCAAGGGTCCGAGCCTGAAGGAATTCGTCGGCAAGTTCATGCAGCAGGCGCTCGACGTCTACCTGCACAAGAACCGCGACGTCGCCGAGACCATCAAGCGCAAGATCGAGGAGAACGAGCACGAGCGGAAGGAACTCGCCGGCATCCGCAACATCGCGCGCGAGCGCGCCAAGAAGGCCTCGCTCCACAACAAGAAGCTCCGCGACTGCCGCCTCCACCTCGGCGACCGCAACGAGCGCGCCGAGCAGAGCACGCTCTTCATCGTCGAGGGCGATTCCGCCGCCGGCTCGCTCACTGCCTGCCGCGACGTGCAGACGCAGGCCGTCTTCGCCTTGAAGGGCAAGCCGCTCAACACCTACGGCCTCTCGAAGAAGGTCATCTACGAGAACGAGGAGTTCCACCTCCTCCAGTCCGCCCTCAACATCGAGGAAGGCATGGACGGCCTCCGCTACAACCGCGTCGTCATCGCCACCGACGCCGACGTCGACGGCATGCACATCCGCCTGCTGCTGATCTCGTTTTTCCTCCAGTTCTTCCCCGACCTCATCCGCAACGGCCACCTCTTCATCCTCGAGACGCCGCTCTTCCGCGTGCGCAACAAGAAGCGCACGATCTACTGCTACGACGAGCGCGAGAAACAGAACGCCATGGCCGAGCTCGGCGCCGCGCACGAGATCACGCGCTTCAAGGGCCTCGGCGAGATCAGCGCGGGCGAGTTCAAGGACTTCATCGGCGAAAACATCCGCCTCGAGCCCGTGACGATGGCGCACCTGTTCAGCTCGGACGAATTGCTCAGTTTCTTCATGGGCAAGAACACGCCCGAGCGGCAGGACTTCATCATCGGCAACCTCCGCATCGAAAAAGACCTGATCGAGGCCTGAATCAGCGCCGGCAGGGTTGTTCGGCCCTAGGATGACGCCTCCGGTGGCTTCCCGCCGGAGATGCGATTGACCGGCCGTGTCATTGCGGACACCCTTGCGCCGTGATCCCCAGCATCGCGCGCTTACCCCGGGCTCTCGCGTTTTTCTGCCTGCTCCTCGGTTTGTTCGGCGGCGGCGTCACCGTCCGTGCGGCGAACGACCTCGTCCTGCGCCTCAACACGACCACCTCCTCGTCCTCCGTTGTCGCCGGCGAATCCACGGTGACCGGCCACACCGGCGA
>CAYYVB010000485.1:2107-2318 GCA_964475035.1 uncultured Opitutaceae bacterium
TGACGATGGCGCACCTGTTCAGCTCGGACGAACTCCTCGCCTTCTTCATGGGCAAGAACACGCCCGAGCGGCAGGACTTCATCATCGAAAACCTCCGCATCGAGAAAGACCTGATCGAGGCGACCTCGGTCGCCTCGAAGTGACAAGGAACAAGGACCAAGTAACAAGGCCCCGCCGGCGTCATCATTCCCGCCCCTTGCTACCTGCTCCC
>CAYYVB010000486.1:0-2316 GCA_964475035.1 uncultured Opitutaceae bacterium
GCGGCGTGGATTTAGCCCGGATTCCGCGATTGGTGTCCGCTCGCAAGAACTGTAGGAGGGGCTTTACGCCCCGATTGCCTTGCGCATTGCATGTCACCCGGCCGGACGGATCGCGGCGTAAAGCCGCTCCTACAGCTCCGGCGATCGCGGAATCCGGGTTGAAATCCCCTCTGGAGAGGGGTGCCCGCAGGGCGGGGCGTGTTGCGCGCGAAAAGAGAATCACGGCGGAGCGGTGTTGCACCGGACCGCGCGAGAGACTTTGCAGTTCTTCCGCCCGCCGCCTTCGCAAGCGTCGGGCTTTTCGTTCCCCCCGAAAACGGTTGAGCGAGCGCTGCCTCGTCGCCGCGTCGCCCGTGTGGCGCCTTTGTCACAGAACTGTAACCCAGGCCGGTTGACCGAGCCGGGCGCGCCCCGCGAATTTGGCGGCGCAATTTCGTGAATCCCGCCGCTCCCACCGCCGCCGTCACCCCTTCGCCGCGTCTGCCGACGCGCGAGGCCCTGCTGCGCCGGCGCCGGAGCTGGTTTTTTGGGATTTCGGGCGACAAGGTCGCGAAGCTTTTCTTCCAGAGCAACGCCGCCATCTCGGTCGTCGTGCTGGCGCTGATCACGTTCACGATCTTTCGCGACGCGGTCGGCTTCATTCCGCAAAACCGCGAAAACCTCGCGGTCTATCGCCTGGCCGGCCTCGAGTTCGTCGATTTGCTGCGCGCGCAGGTGAAGGATTTTTCGGCGATGAGCCGTTTCCTGAGCGAGCTGCGCTTGCGCGAGTTCGAGCGCCTCACGAAGCGCGCGGGCCTCGCGCCGGCGGCGGCCAACGGGCAGCTCGCGCCGCTCGACGCGTATGCGGACCAGTTCGCCAACGCGATTGCCGACCACGAGACCATCCTCGGCCACATGACCGACCTCGTCTCCTCGTTGAAAGAGCGCCACAAGGTCGCGGCGGACCTCCGCGAGGCGAAGCAGAATCTCATCGCGGGCCTGCGGGACGCGACGCCCGAGCGCGCGGCCCTTCTGAAGCGCGAAGCCGACGCGCTGGAGATCGAGGTCATCGACTTCAAGGCCGAGGTGCAGCCGCTCCTCGCGATGCTGCCCGAGGTGACCGCCGCCAACGCCGCGCTCGCGGCGACGCTTAAGGAACTTTCGGCTGCGTTGCCCAAGCTCGCCGATCCGGCGGCCCAGCGGCAGCTCGAGAAGTTCCCCGGTTTCATCGGCCGCTACCTGGAGCAAACCGTCGCGACCGCGCAGAAAATGCAGGCGTGGACGCCCGACCGGCCGGTCACGTGGCTCGAGTCGTTCAACGCCTTCGCCTTTGGCCGCCAGTGGATCACGGCGAGCTTCTGGCAGGACTGGTATGGCATCGTCCCGCTGTTCACCGGCTCGCTGCTCATCGCCGTGATGGCGCTGTGCCTCGCGATTCCGCTCGGCGTCGCCGCCGCGATCTTCGTCAACCAGGTCGCCGCCCCGGCCGAGGCGAAACTCATCAAGCCCTACATCGAGTTCGTCGCCGCCATCCCCAGCGTCGTGCTCGGCTTCTTCGGCATCGCCGTGCTCGGCGAGACGCTGCGCCGCGTCTCGCAGGTGCCCTGGCTCGATTGGGTGCCGGGCTTCCCGATGCTCGAGCGCCTCAACGCCGCCACCGCGGCGTGCCTGCTCGCGCAGATGGCGATCCCGACGATCTTCTCGCTCGCCGAGGACGCGATCAACAACGTGCCCCGCTCCTTCAAGGAGGCGTCGCTCGCCCTCGGTGCCACCCGCCTGCAGACCATCCTGCGCATCGTCATCCCCGCCGCGCTCTCCGGCATTATGGCGGCCGTGCTGCTCGGCTTCGGCCGCGTGATCGGCGAGACGATGGTCGTGCTGCTCTGCGCGGGCAACCGCATCGAGATCCCGGATTTCTCCGCGGGCCTCGGCGCGGTGTTCCAGCCGGTGCACACCATGACCGGCATCATCGCGCAGGAGATGGGCGAGGTCGTGCGCGGCAGCATCCACTACCGCGCGCTCTTCATGGTCGGTGTGGTGCTCTTCAGTATTTCGCTCCTCATCAACTGGCTGGCGCAGAAGATCGTCCGCCGGTACCGCATCTCCATCGGCTGACATGACCGCCCCGGACAAGAATCCCCTGCTCAGCCGTCCGACCGCCGCCAAGCGCTGGGAGAAGGCGGTCTTCTGGCTCCTGCGCCTCGGCACCTACTTCGTGCTCGGCTGCGCGACCTTCGTCTTCCTCGACATCGGGATCAAGGGCGGGAGCGTCATCTTCCGGCCCGAGGCGCCGTTCATCAACGTGCCGTTCCTCACCGAGGCGCCCGAGACGCTCAA
>CAYYVB010000487.1:0-2315 GCA_964475035.1 uncultured Opitutaceae bacterium
CGTCAACTTGGCAGACGCAGGGAAGGCCGTGCAAACCGGCCACAGTTGCGCTGCGGTAACGCATGACGCGTCCCCATCCCGGACCGGCCGGGAGCAAAGCCAATCCGCGCGCGAGCGCGGGTGAAGGCGAGGGAAGCGGTGCGCGCTACGCGCGAAGTAACAAGTAACAAGTTACAAGTAACAAGGGCTGGCCTCTTGCTACTTGATCCTTGCACTTGGCACTTCGCGCCGAAGGCGCGCGGATTGCGGAGTCCGAACATCTGGCTGCCAAGGCTCACCCGACTCCGGCGCGTTGTGCGCGCACCGGCGTCAACTTCATCGCACCAAATGAAGGGTGGGAGTGGAAACGTGGAATCCTCGTGGGTGGCGCGTCTGTGCGCCCCTGTGGCGCGCCAGCGTCACCTACCGGGAGCCGGCGATCTGCTCTTGCCTCACGGAAAGCAGATCATGTCCGCTCAGCTCCTCCCGGCGTCGTTCCGACGCCTCCTGTTCCTCGCCGTCGGCGCGCTCGCGCCGGGGCTCGCCTCCGCGCAATCCGCCGCCGCCGATCCGGCGCGGCTCGACGACTATGTCGTCACCGCCACGCGCACGCCCGTCGCCGTCACGGCCTCGGGCAGCGCCATCACCACCTTCAGCGCCGCCGATCTCGCGCGGCGCCAGATCAACTCGCTCCGCGGCGCCCTCGGCGGCGTGCCCGGCGCGCCCGCGCTCGCCTCCGGTGCCGCCGGCGGATCGACCTCGCTTTTCCTCCGCGGGGCGAACTCCAACCAGACGCTCTTCCTCGTCGACGGCATCCGCTCGAACGATCCCAACACCGACTACGCCGTTGCGCTCGGCGGCGCTTGCTTCGCCGCGTGCGACTCGCTCGAGGTCGCGCACGGTCCGCAGAGCACGCTCTACGGCGGCGAAGCGGTCGGCGGCGTCGTCTCGCTCCGCGCCGAGCGCGGCCGCGGCTCCGAGCAACGCGTGTCGGTCGAGGCCGGCTCTTTCGGCACAATCCAGGGCGCGGTCAGCGCGCAGGCCGGCGACGAGCGCACCGCTTATGCGTTCTCCGCCGCGGGCGGCCACACTGACAACGACCGCGCGAACAACGCCTTTGATTCCGCCACCTACGTCCTCCGCCTTGACCGCCGCGTGAACGATACGCTCGAGATCGGCGCGACGTGGCGCGGTTTTCATGGCGAATACGGTTCGCCCGGCACGCGGTTCACCAACGACCCGGACAACACCGAGCGCGAGAGCAACCAGCTCGCCACCGTCTTCGCCGCGATCACGCACTCGCCCTCGCTCGCGAGCCGCGTCGTGCTCGGCGGCCAGGACCGGCGTTTCGTGTCGGAGAACCCGCGCCCGAACGCCGCGACGCAGGTCACCGTCGTCAAGAACCGCCGCGCCGTGCTCGACGCGCAGACGACGTGGACCGGCGCGGCGCGTCACCGCGTCACCGCCGGCCTCACCGCCGAGGCGAACCACACGCGCAACACCGGCTTCGGCAACATCAACGAGCGCCAGCAGCTTCTCGCTCTCTTTGTGCAGGACGAGTTCACGCCAGTTGAAAACGTCTTCCTCACCGCCGGCCTGCGCAGCGACGACCACGACACTTTCGGTCGTGCCACCACGGGTCGCGTCACCGCCGCGTGGCTCGTCGCAGACCAGCGCGTGAAGCTCCGCGCGAGCTACGGCACGGGTTTCCGCGCGCCGTCGTTCCTCGACCTCTACGGCCAGAGCGCGTTCTACGTCGGCAATCCCGCGCTGCGCCCCGAGAAGGCGCGCGGCTGGGACGCAGGCGTGGATTTCTATTTCGCGGTGAACCGCGGCACGCTCGGCGTCACGTGGTTCGACACGCGCCTGACCAACCTGATCGTCTTCGATTTCGCGTCGTTTCCCAGCACCGTGCGCAACGTCGAGCGCGCCCGCACCCACGGCGTCGAGGTGGCGGCGAAATACGTGCCGCGCCCCGGCACCGAGCTGCGCCTCGCCTACACGTGGCTCGAGGCGGACAACCTCTCGCAGCGCAACCGGCTTCTCCGCCGCCCTCGCCACAGCGGGTCGGCGGACCTGTGGCACGACTTCGGTCGCGGCGTCAGCGCCGGCGCCGGCGTGACTTTCGCCGCCGACCGCGAGGACGTGCACGGCGGGAACTTCGGGCGCATCAACGCCGAGGACTACACCGTCGCGCGCCTCTTCGCCGCATGGGAGGTCAACGCCCGTCTGACCCTCAAGGCCCGCGTCGAGAACCTGCTCGCTGAGCGCTACGAGGAAGTCCACGGCTACCCGCAACCCGGCGCCGGCGCCTTCGCCGCCGCCGAGTGGCGCTT
>CAYYVB010000488.1:0-2310 GCA_964475035.1 uncultured Opitutaceae bacterium
CTCCTCCACGAAATACTTCGGCGGCCACAGCGACGTGCTGGGTGGCGCACTCATGCTCGGCGCCGATTGTCCCGCCGACATCGCCGCGCGCCTGCGCGAATGGCAGCGGCTCGGCGGCGCCGCACCGGCGCCCTTCGACTGCTGGCTGCTCCACCGCAGCCTCGCCACGTTGCCCGTGCGTATCCGCGCGCAGACCGACACCGCCGCACGCCTCGCCGCCTGGCTGGCCACGCACCCGCGCGTCGAGCGCGTCAACTACCCCGGACTCCCCACGCATCCCGGCCATGATATCGCCAAGCGCCAGATGGCCGGATTCGGCGCGATGATGTCGTTCCACGTCAAGGGCGGCTTCGACGCCGCGAAGGCCGTCGCCGGCAAGGTGCAGCTGATCACGCGCGCCACGAGCCTCGGCGGGGTCGAGAGCCTGATCGAGCACCGCAAGCTCGTCGAACCGCCCGAATCCACCACCCCGCCCGATCTCCTGCGCTTTTCCGTCGGCCTCGAGCATTACGACGACCTCCAGGCCGACCTCGCCCAGGCCCTCGGTTGACCGCGCGCTCCCAGCGCCAAACCCCGCAGCCAGTTTGTCATCTATTAGATGACAAAGTCGCCAACGTTCCGGTCTGGCCGGACGGGCGTGCCCGCCATTTGTCATTTAACAGATGACAAAGACGCCGTGACTTTTGCCACACATGTCGTGACAAACGGCGTGGGCGCCTCACTCGTTGCGCAGGGCTTCCACCGGGTTTACGCGGAGGGCGCGGAGCGCGGGCACGAGCGTGGCGGCGAGGCCGGCAAGCACGAGCGCGCCGACCGCGCCGCCATAGGCGCCGGCATCCGTGGCGGTGACGCCGTAGAGGATCATGCCGATCAGGTTGGCGACAGGCAGCGCGAGCAGCAGGCCGAGCGCGAGCCCGAGCGCCATCTGCCAGCCGCCCTGCCGCAGCACGAGCGCGAGCACCTTGCCCGGCGTGGCGCCGAGCGCGACGCGCACGCCGATCTCCTGCGTGCGCTGGGCGACGCTGTAGCTCATGACGCCGTAGAGGCCGACCGCGGCGAGCAGGAAGGCCACGCCGCCGAAGATGCCGAACAGCCAGCCGATGAGCCGCTTGTTGAAGCGCGCGGTCTCGATCATCTGCTCGAGGGTCTCGGCGAAATACAGCGGCAGATCCTCGTGCAGTTTGCGCAACTCCTGCCGCACGACGGGCGCGAGGGCGGCCGCGTCGCCCCCACGGGCCTTCACGAAGGCGGTCATGCGCGGCAGCTCCTCGGCTTGCTTGTAGGGCACGTAGACCTGCGGGTCGGCGTTGGCGTCGAACCGGCCCTGCATCGACGCGGGCACGAGGCCGACCACGGTGATCCAGGCCTCCTTCTCGCCGGGTTTGCCGGAGCCGCGCCTGAAGGCGCGGCCAAGCGGGTTCCCGCCGGGCCAGTGGGTCTCGGCAAACGTCGTGCTGACGACGGCGACGAGCGGAGCGGCGGCGGTGTCGCTCTCGGCGACATCGCGGCCCTGCAGGACGGACTGCCCCATCGCGGCGAAATAACCGGGTGTGATCGAACGGATGGCGGCGCGGGGCGCGCGCTGGCCTTGGGGCGTCGGCGGACGGCCGGCGATCTGGACTGGCTGGTCGACATCGTAGGTCGGCGTGAGATCGGCGAGACCCACCTCGGCGACCTCGGGCCGGGCGCGCAGGCGCGCGGCGAATTCGCCGAAGAAGCGGCTTTGCGCCTCGGCGTTGGGGTATTCGTTGGCCGGCAGCGCGACGCGGCCGGTGAAGACGCCCGCGGTCTCGAAGCCGAGCGGCACGGTCTGCATCTTCACGATGGAGCGCACCATCAGCGCCGCGAGCACGAGGAGGAGGCAGGAGAACGCGATCTCGCCCACGACGAGCACGCGCGTGAAGAGGCCGGTCTTGGCGCCGGTGGAGCCGCGCGCGGCGTCCTTGAGCACGGCGTTGAGATCGGGACGGGAGGAGCGGAGCGCGGGGTAGAGCCCGGCGAGCAGGCACGAAATCCCGGTGAGGCCGGTGGCGTAGAGCAGCGCGGCGGCGTTCAGCTCGAACGTCATCCAGTAGGGCGGCTGGAGTTTCTGCACGTGGAGCGCGAAGGCCTCGACGCCGATCCAGGCCACGCCGAGCCCGAACACGGTGCCGCCGACGGCGAGCAGCAGCGACTCGGCCAGCAGGAGGCGGACGACGCGGTTGCGGGCGGCGCCGAGGGCGGCGCGCACGGCGATCTCCTTCTCGCGGGCGGCGGCGCGGGCGAGCTGGAGGTTGGCGACGTTGGCGCAGGCGATGAGAAGCACGAGCC
>CAYYVB010000489.1:0-2299 GCA_964475035.1 uncultured Opitutaceae bacterium
GCGTCTTGAACACGCGCACGCTCCAAAGCCATTTGTCGAGCCGGGTCTCGTCCATGCGTCGGGCAGGAGCATTGCCACAACGCGGCGCAAAATGACATCAAAACTTCCGGCCGCGCACCGTTGGCTCGCCTGCCGGCGGCGCAGAAGCCACTCTCGCGGCATGGATGACAAGGCTCGCCGCCCCGCCGTTTGGTCCGACGCCTGGCCCGATGCGCTCGCGTTCGCCGGCGGGCTCGGTCTGGCGTGGCAGTTCCGGTGGGAGACGCGCGACCTCGTGTGGAGCCTGTGGCTCTCGAGCCTTTTCGTCGGCTATGCGATGATCCTCTGGAACATTTTCTCGCCCGTGCTGCGCCAGCATCGCGCGGGAAGCAACGTCGGCGCCGCGGTGTCGCTCGTGGGCGGACTATTTCTCGTCGCGTTCTTCACGGTCCACTTCGGCATGTTTCACTTCGTGCACTCGGCGTTTCTCAACGTCTTCTTCCCGGTCGCGGACGCACGCTCTTTTCCGGGACCGGCGCTCTACGCCGAGGTCGTGGGGCGTTACTGGTGGTTCGTGCCGGTGGCCCTGCTGGCGGAGCGGCAGGCCTTCCGGCTGGCACCGTTGCCGCCGGCGCCGCCGCCGAGCGGAAACAAGGTCGCGGACCTCGCCGCGCGCCACCTCCGGCAGTCGCCGCTGGCCTCCGATGGCAACGCGATGATGCAGCCCTACAAGAATGTCATCCGACTGCACCTGCTGATCTTTTTCTTCGCGGGCGCGCACTTCCTCCGGCTCGACAGCTTCCTCGTCTATGCGGTCGTCTCTGCAGGGTATTTCTTCCCTTGGCGGCTAATCCTGCGCGACAGGACGCCGACGCCCCTCGGTTGAACACCGCGCGCGTTCAGCGGCCGCCGTGGCGGCGTTCCCAGGCGAAGAGGAATTGCTGCGCGTAGCCGGCGAGCGGGCCGAAGTGGGCGCGGCCGAATTGCGCGACTTGCACGGGCTTCCAGCCGTCGAGGCCGTAACGCCGCGCGAGAGCCTTGAGGATCCAGGTGTCGACGGGAAAGGCCTCGAGCCGGCCCGCGCCGAAGAGCAGCACGCAGTCCGCGACCTTTTCGCCCACGCCGGGCAGTTCCATCAGCCGCGTCTTCGCCTCCGGATACGGCGCGGCCTCGGTCGCGGCGAGCCAGCCTGGGCGCCCGGCGATGAAATGCGCGGTCTCGCTGATGTAACGGGCGCGAAAACCAAGCAGGCACGCGCGGAGTTCCGCCTCGGGAATGGCGGCGAGCTCGGACCAAGTGGGGAGGCGGCTGGCGTTCGTCCGCGGGAGCGCCGAACCGTGGCGCTCGGCGAGGAGCGCCATCATCTGCTTGATCTGCACGATCTGCTTCGTCGCGCTGCAGAGAAAACCGAGCAGGGTCTCGCCGAAGGGCTGGCGGAGCAGGCGCAGACCGCGGAACTCCGCGAGGCACCGCGCGAGGTGCGCGTCGGTGCGCCACGGCAGGGCGTCGGCGAGCGCGGACCAATCCTGCTCGCCGCCGAGATAGCGCCGCAACGCCGCGCCCGTCGCCTCCGCCTCCGTCGCAGCGGGCGCGCGCCAGGCGATCAGGCCGTCCGGTGCGCGGCGCAGTTGGACCAAGTGGTCATTCCACGCGCCGGTCCAGTTGCCCGCTTCATCCTGCGACCAGCGGAAACTCTGTCCGCCGTCGAGCGTCTCGGCCAGCGTCGCGGGGTCGGGCGACCAGCCGGTCAACGGCTGCCAGGCGCTCCAGCGCACGTCGGGCATGCGTCACTTCCCGGCGGGTTTTTCCCAGAGGTAACTCTTCGCCTCCGCGAACACGGCCGACCCGGCGTCGTCGATGATCTCGAGTTTCCACGCCATGGCATCGACCTCGCGGTCGGGCCAGTCGGTGCCGGTGAGGCCGAGCTGGTGCACCGCCTGGCCGGCGGGCAGCGTCGAGTTGAGGCGGAAGAGGCGCGGCTGCGTCGCCTCCGGCGTCACAACGTGCAGCACAAAACGCACCGTGCGCGCCGCGCCGGTGTTGGCGGTGCGCACGAGGAAGTAGTAGCCGCCGCGTTCCTCCGGCTGCGACCGCACCACGATCTCGCCGCCGGTGTTCTCGCGGCCCGAAAAATACTCGGAGATGCGCTTGAACGACGCGGCGTCCCGCCAGCCCGTGTAGACGCGGACGATCTTCACTTCGGCGGCGGAGGCCGCGGCCGCGGCGGCGAAAGCGAGGACAAGGGCGAGGGCGCGCATCGGGGGCACGGTGCCGTCAGGGCGACTGCAGGTAAACCTTTTTGTATTGGTTCTGGCCGAGG
>CAYYVB010000490.1:0-2292 GCA_964475035.1 uncultured Opitutaceae bacterium
GGAACTCGAGGACCACGACGATGTGCAGCGCGTGTGGGCCGCGCTGAAGTGAGCGGGCTCCGCCTGATCGACGGCCGTCACCTCGGCCGTCCCCACGTCATCGCCACCGGCGTCGTCGGCGACACCTTCGGTCCGCTCGCGCTGATCGACTGCGGGCCCGAATCCGTCTTCGCCACGACCGTGAGCGGCCTCCGCGACCTCGGTCTCGCGCCCGAACGGGTCACGCACGTCTGCGTCACGCACATCCACTTCGACCACGCCGGCGCCGCGTGGCGCTGGGCCGTCGACTACGGCGCCACCGTCTGCGTCCACCCGGTCGGCGCGCCGCACCTCGCCGATCCGACGCGGCTCGTCGCGAGCGCGACCAAGATCTTCGGCGCGCGCATGGGCGAGCTCTGGGGCGACATGCGCGCCGTGCCGCCGGACAAGTTGCGCATCGTCGCCGACGGCGAGGAGGTCCACGTCGGGAGCACGGTCCTGCGCGCCATCGAGACGCCCGGCCATGCGCCGCACCACCACGCGTGGTGGCTGCCCGCCGAACGCACGCTCTACGCCGGCGACGTCGCGGGCGTCGTGATCGACGGCGGGCCCTGCCTGCCGCCCTGTCCGCCGCCGGACATCGATCTCGCGCTTTGGAAAACCTCGCTCGCGAAGATCCGCGCCCTGCAGCCGCGCCGGTTGGCGCTGACACATTGGGGCTTCGTCGACGACGTCGCGCCGCGCCTCTCCGAACTCGAACAACGGCTCGAACGCTGGGCCGAGTGGATGCGCGCGGAACTCCGCGCCGGACGCGAGCCCGCGGAGATCACGCCACGCTTCGAACGTTACGTGGAGGGCGAGTTGCGCGCCGCGGGCCTCGACGATGACGCGATCGCCACCTACGAGCAGGCCGATCCCGCCGCGATGAGCGTGACGGGCCTCGCACGCTACTGGCGGAAGCTGCGCCCCGAGGCGCTGGGGTAGGGCCGGTTTCAACCGGCCCATGACGCTGCGGTGCTGAAGCAGACCGGTTGAAACCGGTCCTACGCCGAAGGGCTGCGACGATTTGATCGCGCGGGTGCGGCTCGCTCGCGTTCGCGCGCTCTCGCCTCCGCTTTCGCTCTCAGTCGCTTCGCACGCGTTTTCTCATTTTTCGCTGCTGACCCTCCCGCGCCCGTTGGGCTTCGGAGGGTTTGCGCCGCCTCGCGGCGCAAAAAAAACGCCGGCTCCGAAGAGCCGGCGTGAGTATTGGGAAGAACCCGTGAAGGTTACTTCTTCTTTTTGCCGGCAGCCTTTTTAGTGGCTTTCTTGGCAGCTTTTTTCTTGGCCATGGAAGATTTTTAGGAAATTGCGCGGCACAACGCACGAAAAATTTTCACTCGGCGAAAGATTTCTGCGCGCGCGTTTTTTCGGGAAAAACGCCGCGTGTCACGCGCTTCGCCGGAAATTTCGCGCGCGTCGCGACACGCGCGAAGAAATTTTTCAGCGCGCGTGGAGCTGCGCGAGCTCGCGCAGATACGCCGTCGTGCCGCCGAAATGCTGCTCGAGCTGCGCCGCGGAGTAGCGCCACTGCCAGTTGCCCTCGGGTTTGCCCGGCGTGTTGAAACGCGCCTCGCTCCCGAGTGAAAACACGTCCTGCAGCGGATAGATCGCGAGGCGCGACGCGCACGCGTAGACGGCGCGGATGAAGTCCCAGGAGATCTCCGCGCCGGAGACACGCAGGTAGCGGCGCGCGAAGTCGCGCTCGTGTTCGCTCGCGGTGCGATACCAGCCGAGCGTCGTGTCGTTGTCGTGCGTGCCGGGATAGATGACGCTGTTGCGCGCGGCGTGGTGCGGGAGGTAGGCGTTGCCCGCGTCGCCGCCCCAGGCGAATTGCAGCACGAGCATGCCGGGGAAGCCGCAGGCGTCGCGCAGCGCGTGCACACCGGGCGTGAGGTCGCCGAGGTCCTCGGCGATGATGCGCGCGTCGGGCAACGCGGCGTGCAGGGCGCGGAACAGCTCGAGGCCCGGACCGGGCCGCCACTCGCCGGCGCGCGCGTTCTCGGCCGGCAGCGGGATGCGCCAGTAGGTGTCGAAGCCGCGGAAATGGTCGATGCGCACGACGTCGTAGAGCGCGAACGCCGCCCGCATGCGCTCGATCCACCAGCGGTAACCCTCCGCGCGATGCGCCTCCCAGCGGTAGAGCGGGTTGCCCCAGAGCTGCCCGTCGGCGGAGAAATAATCCGGCGGCACGCCCGCGACCGCGAGCGGGCGCAGCGTGGCGGGATCGAGTTCGAAGAGCGCGGGGTTGGCCCAGGCGTCCGCGGAGTCGAA
>CAYYVB010000491.1:0-2290 GCA_964475035.1 uncultured Opitutaceae bacterium
GTTTGCTCCTGGTCGCGCCCCTCGCGGGGCGCGCGGATTGAAACAACGCCTGACAACTCGGCTGAGCGGACGGACGCGTCGCGCCCCTCGCGGGGCGCGCGGATTGAAACAGCTCGGCGCGGCGCTCGAGGGCCTCGACGCGGGTCGCGCCCCTCGCGGGGCGCGCGGATTGAAACTAGGCGTGTCCGTGTCTGTGCTCATTGGCGTGCCGTCGCGCCCCTCGCGGGGCGCGCGGATTGAAACCCAATAAAGTTGATAGTGCTTTGCATCCGCTTCGGTCGCGCCCCTCGCGGGGCGCGCGGATTGAAACAACGGTGCGTCGTCTGCCCTTCGCATCAATCGCGTCGCGCCCCTCGCGGGGCGCGCGGATTGAAACTTCACCGACCTCGAGATCGCGGCGCTCGCCGTGGTCGCGCCCCTCGCGGGGCGCGCGGATTGAAACGGTCGCGGCGTGCCGCACGGATTGCGCGCCCTACCGATTGGCGAGCGAAAGATGCGCGCGAGCGCGCAACCGCCGGGCGTGCCTCAGTTGGGACCGGCGGCCAGCGCGAGGGCGCGGGGAAAGAGGACGTTGTTCTCCTTGTGCACGTGGCGGTGCAGGTCGGCTTCGAATTCCTCCAGGCCGCCGAGGAGCGCGCGGTGCGTGTTGCAGGCATTCTCGTCCGGGCGGAATCCGTCGGTGAGTTCGCGGAGGCGGGCGACGGCGCGGCCGGCGAAATCGTGCTCGTCCTCCATCTGGCGGATTGGGTTGGCGATGGAGCCGCAGTGGAACGCGCCGTCCGCGGCGCCGGCCTCGAGCTGGCGCACGAGCGGGAAGAGGATGCGCTCCTCCTTCGCCATGTGGCTGAACATCTCGTTGGCGAGGACGGTGACAGTCTCGGCCATCTCCTTCAGGCGATCGTCGCGCCAGGCGTGCTTGCGGGCGACGCGGTCGGCCATCTCGACGAGGCGCGGGAGCTCGGCTTTGACGTATTCGTGATGGGTTTGCTCGATGTGGTCGGCGAGCTGAGTGAGGGTCAGGCCGCTGACGTCGACCTCGGGCGCACCGGCGTCGAGAACGGCGGCATCGAGCATCGCGAGCACGGTGACGGGATCGAGGCCGCGCGCGAGGGCGAGTTCGGCGAGAGGCTTCTTGCCGCCGCAACAGTAGTCGATGCCGAGTTTCTCGAAGATCCGGGCGAGGGCGGGGCGCTGGGAGACCATGGCGCCGACGGTGGTCTCAAGGGTGAAGGGAGGCGTGGACGTGGAGTCGTTCGTGGTGCGGTTCATGGGCCCAGCCTAGCGCAGCGGGGAACTCGGGGCCTTGAGCTGTATCAAGCCGGGGAAAATTTCCGGGCCGAAAGGCGAAGATTCCGGGGTTGCGAGGCGAGGGTGACAGGAATTGAATTCCGACAATCCCTCCACTCCCGTGAAAACACTTCTGATCTCCTCGCTCCTCGTCTCGATGTCCGTGCTGTCCGGCTGCATGTCGCGGCCGCCCGAAGCGCGGGCGACCGATCTCAACCAGCCCGGTCCGGCCATCGGTCATGCGGTCGGTTCGGTCGGCGGCGCGGTGACCGGTCAGGTGGCCGGAGCCGTCGTCGCGGGTGCGCAGGGCGCGGCGGATGCGGTGAAGGCTCCGTTCCACACGGAGCGTCGCATCGTGCGGCGCTGGCGCACGGAGACGACATCCGACGGGCGCACCATCCAGGTGCCATACGAGGTCGTGGTCGATGCCAACGGGCATGTGATCGAGGAGCGCAAAGCGCAGTAAGGCGGGCGGGGCGCTTCAGCGGGGGCTGTTATCGTCGCGGGCATCATTGCGGTGCGACGACGAGTCATGGCCGTTTCGCCAGCCGACTTACGTCGGCTGCTACGGGGCGGTGAAGTTCGCGCGGATCATGGCCGCGGCGTGTTGCGCGCGCAGCCTACAGGGCGTGGATGTCACGCCCACGTCGGGGAAAGAAAAACGGCGCACCGGATTGCGGTGCGCCGTGAAGTGGTGAGCGGACTTTCGCGTTTGAGCTGTCGGACTTACCAGCCGACGCCGGGACGCTTGGTCTGCTTGGCGATCTGGCGCTCGTCTTCCCAGACCGTGAGGCCGGTCTTCACCTCGACGAGCGACATCTGGAACGCGTAGGTGTTCTGCGTGACGCTGCCCTGGCGATCGGTCTGCTGGATGAGCTTCGCGTAGAGCGTGTAGTGCGGCACGAGGGTCTTCTGGCGCTGGCCGGATTGCATCTCCTCGAGTTCGGCGGCTTCGCTGGCGACGACGGCGCGTTCGCCCAGGCCGAGGGTGTTGGTGATGGCG
>CAYYVB010000492.1:0-276 GCA_964475035.1 uncultured Opitutaceae bacterium
TGCTGCGCGACAAGCCGGGGGGTCTCACGCCTGCCGAGATCTGGGCGGCGCTCGACGTCACCAAGCAGGGCGCCGCCCACATCCTCGCGCCTCTGCTCAAGGCAAAGCTCGTCAAACGCACCGGCACCCGCAAATCCGGCCGCTACCTCCTCGCCTGACGGCCGGGCATGCAGCCTCAAGCCATCCGCGTTGACCAGCGTGATTCGCGGAAAACCTAGACCTCCCGCTCGATCAGCTCCCGCAGCAGAAATCGGTGGCATTGCGTCGCGTCCTCGG
>CAYYVB010000492.1:286-2283 GCA_964475035.1 uncultured Opitutaceae bacterium
CTATTACGAAGCCCTCGAAGCCAGTTCAATCAACTGGCATGAAGGGACTCACGATGCGTTCCCTTGGCTGCGATATTTCTGGGGCATGATGCTCCGCGCCTACAAGGAATTCGAAGAGCGCGTCGGCACCATCACTCCGGGAAAGGGCGCCAAGACCCGTCAGGTGCGCGAGGCTGCGCTTCGGCAGGTCGCTCCTTTCGCCATCTCGGACATCGAGCGTGCCGCGCCCGGTGTCGGTCGCGACATGGTGAGAGTTGTGCTGCGCCAGTTGCGTGACGAAGGCCTGCTCGTTTCGACCGGTGTCGGCCGCGCGGCCAAGTGGCGACGCGTCGAAACCAAGTGATCAACTAGCTTCGCGCTCGATCAGCTCCCGCAGCAGAAATCGGTGGCATTGCGTCGCGTCCTCGGCGCAGTGGCAGAGCAAGGTGACGTTCTGCTTCTCCGCCAGCCTGGCCACGAGCCGCAGCGTGAACTTCTGCCCGTGGTTCTTGATCGTGGCGTTGTCCTTGTCGGTCGCCGCCGGGGCGAACAACTCGTCGCGGTAGCGCTTCCCGAATTCCTTCCAAGTGATTTTGCCTCCGAGCACGCCCTTCAGGAGCTTCTCGCTCGGCCCGAGGCTGGCCATCCACACGTCGTAGCGGTCGGCCGGCAGCCCGCGCCCGCGGAAGCGCGTCACGAGGAGGCGCAGCCCGTCGTCTTTCGCGATCGGCGACTCGACTGACTTCGTTTTGAGCATGGCCCACCAATACCGGAATTGCCCGCTGCGGCAATCCCGTCATTCTTCCCCCATGAACTCCGCCGGCAAGTCGGTCTTCGTCTTCGGACTCTACCTGTTCGTCGTCGGGACGGGCCTGTTGATCCTGCCGAACCCCTTTCTCGCCCCACTCGGGTTTCCGCCGGCGGCGGATCCGTCGTGGCTGCGGGTGCTAGGCGTCCTCGTGCTCTGCCTCGCGACCTATTACCTCGTCGCGGCGCGCGCCAATCTCACGCCGTTGATCCGCGCCACGGTCTTCGTGCGCGCCGGCGTGTTCGTCGTCTTCGGCACCTTGGTGCTGTTGCGCCTCGCGCCCGCGCCCCTCGCGCTGCTGGGCGCGGTCGACCTCATCGCCGCGCTGTGGACCTGGACCGCGTTGCGCTCCTCTGCCTGACCGGACGTCAACGTATGGCCTTGGCGCGGACGCATGCATGCGTTTCGCTCCGCCTGTCAGATGCAACTGCGCTTCCAACCCTACACGCTCGAGCTGCGGCACGCCTTCGGCATCGCGAGCAACACCCGCACCACCACGCCCGCGATGCTCGTCGAGGTCGAGCGCGACGGCCTCATCGGCTACGGCGAGGCCGCCATGCCGCCCTACCTCGGCGAGACCCAGCAGACCGCGGCCGATTTCCTGCGCCGCGTCGACCTCACGCGCTTCGCCGATCCGTTCCAGCTGGAGACGATCCTGCCGGCCGTCGACGCCCTCGCCCCGGGCAACGCCGCCGCCAAGGCCGCCGTCGACCTCGCCCTGCACGACTGGATCGGCAAAAAACTCGGCGTGCCGTGGTTCCGCCTCTGGGGCCTCGACCCGGCCAAGACGCCGGTCACGTCGTTCACCATCGGCATCGACACGCCCGAGGTCGTGCGCGCCAAGACCCGCGAGGCCGCGCCCTACAGCATCCTCAAGGTGAAGCTCGGCCGCTCGCCCGACGACGACCGCGCCATCATCGAGGCCATCCGCGCCGAGACCGACAAGCCTATCAGCGTCGACGCCAACCAGGGCTGGACCGACCGCGAGGCCGCCCTGCGCATGATCGAATGGCTCGCCGTGCACGGCGTCGTCTTCATCGAGCAGCCCCTGCCGAAGGACCGGCTCGACGACACCGCCTGGCTGCGCGGCCGCAGCCCGCTCCCGCTCAGCGCGGATGAGAGCGTGCAGCGGCTCGACAGCGTCGCGCGGCTGCGCGGCGTGTTCGACGGCATCAACATCAAGCTCATGAAGTGCACCGGCCTCCGCGAG
>CAYYVB010000493.1:0-2277 GCA_964475035.1 uncultured Opitutaceae bacterium
CCATCCGCGCCGGCTGGCCGAAGATGTGCACGACCACGATGCCCTTGGTGCGCGGGGTGATTGCCTTCGCGATGGCTTCCGGGCTGATGCACCAGGTATCGGGCTCGATGTCGACGAAGACAGGCTTCGCTCCGACGTAACTGATGCCCCAGCAGCTCGACGCGAAGGTGAACGGCGTCGTGATCACTTCGTCTCCCGGCCCGAAGCCGCCGCAGAGCGACGCAATGTGCAGCGGCGAGGTGCCGCTGTTCATACCCAGCGTGCGCGCATGGCCGAAATGCGTGCTGAAGTTGCGCTCGAAGTCCTCGACATCCTTGCCGAGGCAGAAACGCGTGGCGTCGTAGGTGGCGGCGAGCGCCGCCAGCACTTCATCGCGGATGCCTTGGTGCTGCGGCTTGAGGTCGAGGAAGGGGACTTTCATGTGAAACCACTAATGCACACTAAGGAGACACTAACTCAATCCATCTCTGATTTGTGCGGCACCAGTGTCGGTTAGCGGTTAATTTTTTGGGCCAACGCCGCAACGAGTGCGTCGAGAGTCGCCTCCGCGGATTCGAAATCCACCGGCAGGCCGAGCTGCTTCATCGTGGCGGTGGTGGTCGCGCCGATGCTGCCGGCCAGAGGGCGGCGGGCCTTCGGTCCGAGCTTCAGCGCGGCAGCTTGATCGAAGAACGACTGCGCCGCCGACGGGCTGGCGAACAAGATGGCATCGGCGCCGTGCTGCCGGAAATCGGCCGCCACCGGATCGCCAGTGAGATCGGTTTCTTCGGTGCGATAGATCGGCAGACGGTCGACGATGGCGCGAGCGTCGTGGAGCTTGTCGACGAGCGTGTCGCGGTTGAGGTTGCCGGTGACGACAAGGATTTTCGCACTGTCGATCGACTCGCGCTCGAGCATCGCCTGCGCGAGTTCCTCGGCGTTGGCCTTCTTGGGCATCAGGTCGACGCGCAGGTGCAGGCTCCGGATGACGTCCGCCGTGGCCTCGCCGACGACGGCGATGCGCATCAGGCCGAAGGCGCGGATGTCATCGAAGGCGCGGAAAAATTCCTCGAAGAAGAACCGCGCGCCGTTCGCGCTCGTGAAGACGATCCACTCATATTGGCCGAGCTCGGCGAACACCTCGACCAGCGTGTTCTTGTCGAAATGTTTCGTTACCTGGATGAGCGGGAGCTCGATGACGTTCGCGCCGAGAGACTCGATCTGGCGGCGCCAATCGGCGGCTTGGTCGCGCGGGCGCGTGACGACGATACGGCGGCCGGCGAGCGGCGTGGGCGTGGAATTCTTGGCCATGCGATATGATCTCAGCGTGTTTGAGAGTCTGGGCGGGACCGCCGGGCCCGCCGCGAAAATTCAGAATCCCATCTCTTTCAGGATGCGCGCCGCAGTCTCGCGCGGGGCGGCATAGTCGGCGTCGCTCAGCGGGAAGGTGCGGATGCCGGTGCGGGCATGGAAGAAATGCAGCGTGTCGCCGACGGCGTGCACCGCGAAGGCGACTTGGCAACCGGCGCCGACCTGCGCCTGGAACGCGCGTTCGAGGGTCACGGCGCGTCCCGTGGCGGCATCGAGCGCGGGCACGAGTTGCGCCGCGAGGTCCTCGCGGCACTGGATGGCGATGGCCCCCTGCCCGACCGCGGGCACGCTCTCGGAAAATTGCAGCGGGCGGAATACGACGCCCGGCCAACTCGCGAAGCCGAGCCGGCGCAGGCCGGCGGCGGCGAGGATCGTGGCGTCGGCGTCGCCGCGCGCGATCTTGTTGAGGCGCGTGTCGACGTTGCCGCGGATCTCGGTGAACTTCGCGTCCGGGAAAAGCTTCGCGATCTGCATCTGGCGGCGCGGGCTGCTGGTGCCGATGGTGGCGGGCGTCGTGACGCCTTCGCGAAGCACGAGCACGTCGTGCGTCAGCTCGCGCGGCAGAAACCCGGCGACGGTGAGTCCCGCGGGGTTCTCGCCCGGCAGGTCTTTGCAGCTGTGCACCGCGGCGTGCGCATCGCCACGCAGGAGCGCCTGCTCGAGCTCGGCGGTGAAGAGGCCCTTGCCGCCCTGCTTGATCAGCGACCAGTCGGTCTGACGGTCGCCGGTGGTGACGATCTTGAGCAATTCACATTCGGCGCCGAGCACCGCGGTGAAGCGAGCGGCGACCATATTGGTCTGCGCAAGGGCAAGCGGGCTTTTGCGGGTGGCGAGAAGGAATTTCATGGGACAGGGACGGAAATGGTGGAAGTCGAGGGACTCGAACCCCCGACCCTCTCGGTGTAAACGAGATGCTCTAACCAACTG
>CAYYVB010000494.1:0-2275 GCA_964475035.1 uncultured Opitutaceae bacterium
GTGCACAATCTCCTCTCCGCCATCTCCGGCAGCGTCAGCTTGATCAAGGACGACCCCGCCGCGCCCGACGTGCCCGGCCACCTCACCAACGTCGAGCAGGCCGTGGTGCGCGCCTCCTCGCTGTTGCGCCAGTTGCTGCACTTCGCCCGCGGGGCCGACGGCCCGCTGGAGTTCTCCGACCCCGAGGCCATCGCGCGCGAGGTGGCGGAGCTGATCCGCCCGACCTTCGGCCGGAAATATCCCGTGACGCTGACCTGCGGCCCGGACAACCGCGCCATCCGGGCCGATGCGACGCAAGTGCACCAGATCCTGATGAACCTCTGCGTCAATGCCCGCGACGCGATGCCGGACGGCGGGGCGATCGAGCTGGCCGTCGGGTTCCGGCAATTCCGCGCGGAAGACGTGGCCGGCCAGCCGGGCGCACGCGAGGGTGATTACATGGTCTTCAGCGTGCGCGACCGAGGCACGGGCATCCCGCCCGAGATCCGTGCGCGCCTCTTCGAGCCGTTCTTCACCACCAAGCCGCGCGGCCAAGGCACGGGCCTCGGCCTCGCCACCGTGCAGCGCCTGATGCAGCGGCATGACGGTTTCATCCTGCTCGATTCCACGCCCGGCCAGGGCTCGTGCTTCCAGTGCGCCATCCCGGCGCTGGCCTGATTTAACCGGTGCCGCCGGGAAAATCCTCAACCGGACCGGCTTCGCGCCGATGCTGAGGGTTGCACCCCCTTGTCAGCAATGAACCTGTCAGCCTCTTCCGGTTTTTCCCTGAGGAAAAAACTGGCGTTCAGCCTTATCGCGGTGGGCATCCTGCCGCTGGTTGCGGCCGCGCTCTTCTCGCTGCGCTCGCTCGGGCAACTCTCCGCGGCGGCGATCGCGACCCAGCAATCCGTCGCCCGCGGCATCATCGACACGATCGATCGCAATCTTTTCGAGCGCTACGGCGACGTGCAGGCTTTCGGGCTCAACCGCGCCCTGCAGGACCACGCGAGCTGGTATGCCGCCGGCAACGAAGCCAACCCGATCGTCGCGGCCATGAACGGCTACGTGAAACTCTACGGCGTTTATCCGCTCACGCTCGCGATCGACCTGGAAGGGCGCCTCATCGCCGCCAACACGCGCGACGCGGCGGGCCGGCCGGTCGCGACGGACGCCCTCTACGCGCGGAATTTCAAGGACGAACCCTGGTTCCGCGACGCGATCGAGGGCCGGTTCCTCCGCGGCGCGGCCAGCGACGGCACGGTCGTGAGCGATCCGTGGTTCGACCCCGAGGTCGCCCGTGTGACCGGCGGCGACGGCCTCGTCCTCGCCTTCACGGCGCCGATCCACGACGCCGAGGGACGCGTCGTCGGCGTCTGGCACAACCGCGCGGACTTTGCCTTCGTCGAGGAAATCATCGCCTTCAGCTACGCTGAGCTGGAGCGCCGCGGGCAGACCACGGCCGAGTTGACCTTGCTCGACCGCGAGGGACGCGTGCTGGTCGACTACGATCCCAGCGCGCGCGGAAACAAGCAGGTGCGCCGCGACCCGCAGGTCATCCTCCAGTTTAATCTCGCCCGCACCGGCGTCGCGGCCGCCGAGGCCGTCCTCGCCGGACAGAGCGGCGTCCAGCGCTCGCACCATGCGCAAAAGGCCATCGAGCAGATCGTCGGCTACAGCCCCTCGCAGGGTGCGCTCGGTTTTGCCGGCCTGAAATGGTCCGTGCTCGTGCGCGTCGCCGCGACGGAAGCCGAGGCCGTGTTGATCCGCACGCGTTGGACGCTCGGCATCCTCATCGCGGTCACGGTCGCGGCCCTGCTCGCCGCCGCCGCCCTCCTCGCCAGCGCGCTGAGCAAGCCGGTCATCGCCGGCCTCGAGGACATCCGCCGCAGCGCCGACGAGATCGCCGGCGCCTCCGACCAGCTCGCCGCCTCTTCCGGGCAGCTCGCGCGCGACGCCAGTTCGCAGGCCGCCGCGCTGGAGGAATCCGCCGCCGCGCTGGAGGAGATCAGCGGCATGGTCCGGCAGAGCACGGGCTTCGCGAACGAGACGAAACAGACCGCCACCGAGGCGCGGCAGCAATCCGAGCAAGGCATGGCCAGCATGGAGGAGATGTCGCGCCAGCTCGCCGACACCCGCCGCCTCATCGGCGAATTGGAACACAGCGTGCGCGACATGCAGGACTCCGGCGCCGCCGTGGCGAAGATCATCAAGACGATCGACGAGATCGCCTTCCAGACGAACCTCCTCGCCCTCAACGCCGCGGTCGAGGCCGCGCGCGCCGGCGAGGCCGGCGCCG
>CAYYVB010000495.1:0-2272 GCA_964475035.1 uncultured Opitutaceae bacterium
CCGATGCTCGACACCGAGGCGGACGGCGTGCATCGCTATCTCACGGTCACGGGCCAGACCAACCCCTACTTGCAAGCGGTCGAGGAGAACCTCGCGGAGATCCAACGGCGCGTGCAGGCGGGCGAAGTCCACACCTGAATCCACTCCCCGCCCGTCCCGTTCCATGCTCGCCACCATCTGCTCGGCGGCGCTCGTCGGCATCGATGCCGTGCCCGTCTCCGTCGAGGTCAACACCGGTGAAACCGGCGACCCCAAGCTGATCCTCGTCGGCCTGCCCGACGCCGCCGTCAAGGAGTCCGACGACCGCGTCTTCTCCGCGCTCAGCAACTCCGGCTTCCGCATGCCGCGCACGCGCACGACGATCAACCTCGCTCCCGGCGGCCTGCGTAAGGAGGGCGCGCTCTACGACCTGCCCATCGCGCTCGGCATCCTCGTCGCCGACCAGCGCCTGCAAGCCCCGCAACTCGACGATTGCCTCATCGCCGGCGAACTCAGCCTCTCCGGCGCCACGCGCGCCGTGAAGGGCGGGCTCGCCTTCGCCGTGCTCGCCCGCGCCTCGGGCAAGAAACGCCTCATCCTGCCGCCCATCACGGCCGACGAAGCCGCGCTCGTCGCCGGTGTCGAGGTCTACGCCGTGCGCTCGCTCGCCGAGGCCGCGCGTTTCATCTCCGGCGAAACCCCGCTGCGCCCGGTGCAACCGCCGCGACAAAAATCCGCCCGCGCCGCGGCGGCGGAGACCGGCCTCGATTTCGCCGAGATCAAAGGCCAGCACAACGTGCGCCGCGCCGTCGAGGTCGCCGTCGCCGGCGGACACAACCTCCTCATGATCGGACCGCCCGGCTCCGGCAAATCGATGATCGCGAAGCGCGTCCCGACCATCATGCCCGAGCCGACGCTCGACGAATACCTCGAAATCCTCCGCATCCACTCCGCCGCCGGCCACACGCTCGACGGCAACCTGCGTTTCCTGGACCGCCCCGCCCGCGCGCCGCACCACACCATCTCCGACGTCGGTCTCCTCGGCGGCGGCGCCATCCCCGGCCCGGGCGAAATCTCCCTCGCGCACCATGGCGTGCTCTTCCTCGACGAATTGCCCGAGTTCAAACGCTCTGCGCTGGAAGTTTTGCGTCAGCCCCTCGAAGACGGCCACGTCACCATCTCGCGCAGCGCCGGCAAGGTCACCCTGCCCTGCCACTTCATGCTCATCGCCGCGATGAACCCGTGTCCCTGTGGTTACCTCGGCGACGCGAAGCGCGAATGCCGCTGCACGCCCACGCAGGTGCAACGCTACCGCAACCGCATCAGCGGCCCGTTGCTCGACCGCATCGACCTGCACGTGGAGGCGCCCGCGCTCTCCGTGTCCGAGCTGCGCACGACCCAAGGCGGCGAAAGCTCCGCCGCCATCCGCACCCGCGTCGAAGCGGCGCGGACGCGGCAGCGCGCCCGTTTCACCGGCACGCGCACCGCCGCCAACGCGCGCATGACGCAGACGCAGATCAAGCGGCACTGTCACCTCGACGCCGCGCTTGGCGACCTCTTGCAGCACGCGATGGAGCAGCTCTCGCTCTCCGCCCGCGCCTACGACCGCATCCTCAAGGTTGCCCGCACGATCGCCGATCTCGCCGGCACCGAGTCCATCGCCGGCCCGCACCTCCTCGAAGCCATCCAATACCGCTCCCTCGACCGCAACGTGTTCTACTGAGCAGGGCCGGCTTCAGCCGGCCACCCACTCGGTCCACGAATCCGGTGATCACCCAAAATCACGATAGATCACCGCACTCAACGGCCGCTGCCAAGGTAGGGCGGGACCGCTGGGCCCGCCGAGAACGCGTTATCGCGCACATCGTTAGTTTGCTCCATTCACGCTCGAGTCTTCGCCCGCACCGGCACCACCAACACCGGACAACTCGCCTTCCGCAACACGCCGTTGGTCGTGCTGCCGACGATGAGATCGTAGGCGGCCCCGTGACCATGCGTGCCGATGACAACATAGTCCGCGCGCAAGCGTTTCGCCGTGGTGAGGATTTCGCGCACCGGCTTGCCCGATTGCTGCAAGGCCCGCGCCGTCACGCCGAGTCGCTGACAGCGCTGGATGAGCTGCCGCAACCGGCGCGTGCTAATGCGTTCGCTGGCCGCCGAGGCCTCGGCGAGGACTTCCTGTCCGAGACCGTAAACGTCGACCACCACCGGCGGTTCGACGACATGCAGGAGGACCAGGCTGCCCTCCACGCGCTTCGCCAAGGCGCACGCCGCCTTGAGCACGGCGTTCGTC
>CAYYVB010000496.1:0-2270 GCA_964475035.1 uncultured Opitutaceae bacterium
AAGCCCACCCGAACGTCCCCCTCGCCCGCACGCCCCCGCGCAAGCAGCGCCTGCAAGTCGAGCGCCTCAAGGCTTTCAAGAAGAAGCACGCCAAGAAAGCCCCTGACGCGTTGCAGCGCCTCGAGAATGTCGCCCGCAACGGCGGCAACGTCTTCGGCGAACTCGTGAACACCGTCGAAGTGTGCTCGCTCGGCCAGATCACGGGCTGCCTCACCGGCGTCGTCGGCAAGTTCCGTCCGATGGTGTGAAGGACGATGATGAAAACAAAATCTGACGATTCCTACGACAGACTCGTGGCAACTCACCAAAGTCTCGAAGCAAGCCTTCTGAACACAGTCCTAAAGGAGAACGGCATACTAGACGTCGAACGGCGCCGCAAAATCATGGGGGAATTTCTTTTCGCCCAAGGCAACTGCTTCGATCAGACTTGGATCATCGAAGACGGGCGGAGGTATTTCCCGGGCGTTTTCTTCAGTTCGGTTCCTCATCCAGAAATTGCTCAGGCCGAGGTTCTCCTCCCTGGGCCGCAATACGGCAGCAATTACCACGAATACGCATGGGGAGCCGCTGACTGGGCGATTGAGAACGAGAACGGACCAGACAGGATTGAATTCGGCACCGAATGACGCCCGTGAAACCCACCACCCCTTCCCCCACTCCCGCCCTCCTCGACCGCTGCAATGAAATCGCGCAGCAGGAAGCCCAGCTCCGCGAGGGCGGCGGCGCGGCCGGCCAGGAGCGCCAGCACAAGCTCGGGCGCCTCTTCGTCCGCGAACGCATCGCCGCGCTGGTCGACTCGCCCGAGTCATTTCTCGAGGTCGGCCTCTGGGCCGCGCACGGCATGTATCGCGAGTGGGGCGCGTTTCCCGGCGCGGGCGTCGTCACCGGCATCGGCGACATCGCCGGCCACCCGTGCATGATCGTCGCCAACGACGCCACCGTGAAGGCCGGCGCGTTCGTCCCGATGACGTGCAAGAAGGTCCTCCGCGCGCAGCGCATCGCCTTCGAGTGCAACCTGCCGCTCGTCTACCTCGTCGACTCCGCCGGCGTGTTCCTGCCGATGCAGGACGAGATCTTTCCCGACGAGGACGACTTCGGCCGCATCTTCCGCAACAATTCGGTCCTCTCCGCCGCCGGCATCCCGCAATACGCCGCCATCATGGGCAACTGCGTCGCGGGCGGCGCCTACCTGCCCGTCCTCTGCGACAAGATCCTCATGACCGAGGGCAGCGGCCTCTACCTCGCCGGCCCGCAGCTCGTGAAGGCCGCCATCGGCCAGGACACCGACACCGAGACCCTCGGCGGCGCCGCGATGCACGCGGAGATTTCCGGCACGGTGGATTTCAAGGAGAAGGACGACCCTGCAGCGATCAAGCGGCTGCGGAGTCTCATCGGGTTGCTGCCCGCTGAGACGGGAATCCAGAATTTAGAATCCAGAATCCAGAAGGACGAACCCAAGACCGAGTTTCCTGCTTCGAAAATTTACGAACTGGTGAGCGTCGACGGCCGCAAGGAATACGACGTGCGCGACGTCATCCGCTGCCTCGTCGACGCGGGCTCGATGGACGAATACAAGGCCGACTACGGCAAATCGATCGTCTGCGCCTTCGCGCGCCTGAACGGCCGCCCCATCGGCATCGTCGCCAACCAGCGCATGCGCGTGCAGTCGAAGGCCGCCGGCGGCGCCGGCCTGCAGATGCCGGGCGTGATCTACGCCGACAGCGCCGACAAGGGCGCGCGGTTCATCATGGACTGCAACCAGACGCGCGTGCCGCTGCTGTTCCTGCAGGACGTGTCGGGCTTCATGGTCGGCAAGGACGCCGAGCAGAGCGGCATCATCCGCAGCGGCGCGAAGATGGTGAACGCGCTCAGCAACTCCACCGTCCCGAAGATCACCGTCGTCACCGGCGGCTCGTTCGGTGCCGGCAACTACGCGATGTGCGGCAAGGCCTTCGACCCGCGCTTCATCTTCTCGTGGCCGCACGGCAAATACGCCGTCATGGGCGCCGCGCAGGCGAGCGACGTCGTGTTCAACATCCTCGCGAAGTCCTCGAAGCAGGAGCGCACGAAGGAGGAGCTCGACGCCCTCCGCGCGCAGGTGAAGGCCGGCTACATCGAGCAGACCGACATCCGCTACGGCGCCGCCCGCGGCTGGGTCGACGCGCTGATCCAGCCGCACCAGACCCGCGCCACGCTCATCCGCGCCTTCGACCTCGCCTGCCGCCCCGCCCCGAGCGCGAACTTCCACACCGGCGTGCTGCAGGTGTGAG
>CAYYVB010000497.1:0-2261 GCA_964475035.1 uncultured Opitutaceae bacterium
TGTGTTACCCATGTCTCCGAACGGGTGTTACCTATGTCTCCGGTCCATACAGGGGACAACGCGTTCCACCTGGAGGGCCGAGTTCCGCGAGGCCGGGTGCTCGGGTATCGCTTCGGTCTTCGCTCAGCGGCTGTTCAGGTAAGCTTGGATGGCCTCGAACTGGCTGGCGCCGTCGAGCCCGGCTTCGGCCATGACCATCGCTCCGGAACCGCTGCCGAGGTAATGACCCTGCCGGAACGGATGCAGCGTGTGCGCGCGGCCGTGATCGGAGCGCACCCAGCGCGTCATTGTCGCGAGCGTGAAGTCCGTGATGCCCATCGCCTCCTGCTGATGCGCCTCGGGGAACACCCGCGCGCGGTCGGCGGCGGGCATGGCGTCGAAGAGCTCGGTCGAGGTGACGACATAAACGTTCGGGTCGATCCCGGCATGCACGAGTTTGGGCAGCGTTTGGAAGACGAAGGCGTTGGTCACGCCTGTGCCTTGCAACACGATCGTGCCGTGGCGCCCTTCCCTGCTCGTGCGCAACCGGTAAACTCCCTGCGCGGCGAGCGCGGCGGGCGGCAACCCGAGCGCGGCGCGATCCGGCACGATCTCCGGCGGTCGCGTCACAAACGGCGCGATCACCGCGGGCCGGCGCGCAAGCGCGGCGGAGACGAGATACCAGATTTCCTGCGGGTCCCACGGCGTCAGCGTGATCATCGCGCCGACGGGAAAGTTGTCTTGCAACAGCTGCAACGCCTGCGGATCGGCGTGCGTCGGGCCGTCTTCGCCAGTCTTGAGGCCGGCGTGCGCGGCGACGATGAAGAACGGCCGATTGTGTCCGCCCTCGACGGCGGTGCGCGCGTGGTTGCCGATGGCATGCAACCGCGCCGCGATGTGTCCAAGCGGTGCGCTGAACGCCGCATAAGACGACCCCGCGCCGGTGTGCCGCCCGTAGGTGGCGATGCCGGCGAGGATCGCGGTCATGGCGTCCTCGGCGATGCCGCCGGTGGCGAGCTGACGCGATAGCGGGTTCGAGCGGCGGTGGTAGAATCCGGCCGGGAAGCCCTCGACCGCCTTGTTGATGCTGGTCGAGCCGAGCAGGTCGGCGGCGGCGATGACGAGGCCGCCGTGCGTGACCTTGTTGTAGTGGTTGAACACGCGGCCGAGTTCGTCGCGCAGCGTGGTCTTCGTGCCGGGCGCGAGTTTGAGCGCGGCGGGAATCTCCGTCGTGGCGCGAGCGGCGACGGCGTAGGCGGCCTCGATCTGCGGCGCGTTGGCGCGCGGGTGCAGGTGGCGGTCGTTGAGGCGGCGATGCGCGGCGCGGAGACGCGCGGCGAAATCCTCGATCAGCTCCGGCCGCTCGGTGAGCGCGCGGCGGATGGCCTGCAACGCATCCCAATAGCACTGTTCGATGCACGCGCCGTCGGCTCCGCCGGCGCAGCGCTGCGCGCCGGGTTCGCAGCACGGAAGCGTCTGCTTCACGTCGGGGAACAAAGCGGAGACAGCGGTCTGGAAACCGGATGAACAAAGCGGATGCCCGGCACCGTGTGCGGCGCGGCCTTCGATGCCATACTGCCAGCCCTTCACCGTGCGATAGACGATGGCGGTGGGCTGGCCGTTGTCGAAGGAGCGCGCGAGACGCTGCGCGGTCACGATTTCCTGGAAGTTGAATCCATCCGGCACGTAGATGACGTTCCAATCGTGCAGGTAAGCCAGCTCGGCCGGTGTCCATTGCACGTAGTCGCCCGGCGCGGTGCCTTCGCGGCAAACACGGTTCGAGTCGATCGACGCCTGGTTCCAATCGATGTGGAGCACGACGTTGCCGAGCGAGGCGGTGCCGGCCATCGCGAGCGCCTCGGCGACACGGCCCGGCGTGAGACCGCCCTCGCCTTCGACGATGTGCACGCGCGGGGCGTCCTCGCCGTAAGTGTCGGCGGCGGCCCACGCGAGACCGAGTGATGCGGGCAAGCCGACGCCGGAGGCGCCGGTCGAGAGTCGCACGAACGGCGTGCCGGGCGTCGGGTGGCCGTCGAGCGCCTTGGCCTTGAACTGCCGGAAGAGAGGCGTCGCGGCCTGCGGGTTGCGGCGGAAGCCGAGCAAGTCCTCGAGGCGGAGCTGGAACTTCTCGTCGTTGGGCAACAGGTCCGGCGCGCCGAGGCGAGCGATCTCGTTGCGCAAGGCCCAGAGCGCGTAGAGGCCGAGCGCCTTGTGGCCGGCGGCGTAGCACACGAGGTCGGCGTCGTCGCGCACCGGATCGCGCAGGTCGTAGTCCATCGCAC
>CAYYVB010000498.1:0-410 GCA_964475035.1 uncultured Opitutaceae bacterium
TCGTGCTGCTCGTGGTCGCTGTGACCCGCTGGGATTGGTATATCGCGGAGATTTCCGGCCTGTTCCTCGCGCTGGGAATCGTCGCGGCGGCGATCGGGCGCCTGGGTTTCAATCCCGCCGCCCAAGCCTTCGGGCAGGGAGCCAAGGACATGGTCGGCACGGTGCTCATCATCGCGCTCAGCCGCAGCGTGCTCATCGTCCTCCAGGAAGGACGCGTGATCGACACCGTGCTGTATGCGTTGAGCAGTTCCATCCGCGATCTGCCCGCGATGCTCAACGCGCAGGCGATGTTCGCGGTGCAATTCGCACTCAACGTGCTCGTCCCGAGCGGCAGCGGTCAGGCGGCGCTGACGATGCCCGTGATGGCGCCGCTGGCGGACCTGCTGCATCTGCCGCGGCAGGCGGCGGTG
>CAYYVB010000498.1:420-2259 GCA_964475035.1 uncultured Opitutaceae bacterium
ACGTCTTGTGCAACTTCGTCATCCCGACCAGCGCGATCACGATGGGCGTGCTCGGCATTGCCCGCATCCCTTACCTCGTCTGGCTGCGGTGGGTCGCGAAGCTGATGTTCCTGCTCGTCGGCACAGGCATGATCTTCCTCGCGCTCGGGGCGAGCGTCGTGCGCTGGTGAATGCGCCGCGACCGGCCAGCCGCCGGCGGCTCAGAGGACCTTGACCGCGGCAATGACCAGCCGCTCGAACGCGGCGGCGCCGCGCGCGGCGTTCTCGAGCGTGTGCGCGTGCGAGAGTTTCTCGTCGGAGAGACCCGCGCCCATGTTCGTGATGCAGGACACGCCGACGACCTTCATGCCGCAGTGCCGTGCGATGAGACAGTCGGGCACGCTCGACATGCCGACGGCGTCCGCGCCCCACCCTTGCGCCATGCGGATCTCGGCCGGCGTCTCGAACGACGGGCCGCGGAACGCGACATAGACGCCCTCGTGCAGCGTGATGCCTTGGGAGGCGGCGACATCCTTCACGAGCCGGCGCAGCTCCGGGTCCCACGCATCGGCGACCGGGAAAAAGCGCGGGCCGAAACTCTCGTCGTTCGGTCCGGTGAGCGGGTTGAGGCCGAGGAAGTTGATGTGATCGGAGATGAGCATGAGCTCGCTCACGCCGATGTGCGGGCGGAGACTGCCGGCGGCATTGGAGAGGAACAACGTGTCGGCCCCGGCCGCATGGACGGCGCGGATCATGGTCTTCAACGGGTAGGCGTCTGTGGTCTCGTAGAAATGCTTGCGGCCGTTGAGGACGATGACCGGCACGCCGTCGAGCCGGCCGAGGATGAGCTGGCCCGCGTGGCCGGCGACGGTGAGCACGGGAAACCCGGGCAGGTCGCGGTAGGGCAACACGACGGCGTCCTGCACCTTGGCGGCGAGGCCGCCCAGACCGGAGCCGAGGATGATCGCGACGCGCGGTTTCAAGGTGCCGGCCGCGGCCGTGATCTTCGCGGCCGAGGCCCGGACATTCTCGAGGTGCTGCTGCTGTTCACTCATGGGCGAGACGCTAGCCCAACCCGCGCCTCCGGCGGAAGCCTCCATTTGCCGGTAGGGCGGGACCGCTGGGCCCGCCCTACCAGAGGCTGCGTCAGTCGCGCGTGGCGGTGCGGGTGACAATGAGGAGTTCGACGCGCTTCACTTCGCGGAGCACGCGGTTGGTGTGCATCTCGAGCCAGAACCAGACCTTCACGAACATCACGATGAGCAGGCACAGCAGCGCGAGCGCGCCCCACTGGAGCTGCGCGACGACGGTGGTGGCGTGGTAGAATTTCACACCGGCCCAAATCGCGACGGCGAAGAGGGCGACGCTGTAGGCGAAGGAGAACGCCATCAGCAGGCGGTTGCGTCCGCGGAAGGTGCCGATGACTTCCTCGGCGATGTTCGGGTCGGCGCCGAGATCGGACGCGGCGGAACCGGCGCGGAGGGCGGATTGGATGCGTTGGTCGAGGTCGTTCATGGGAGTTTCCTTTCGAGTCGTTGCTTCAGAGTTTCACGGACGTGGAAGAGACGGGACTTCACGGTTCCGGCGGGCACGGCGAGGATGTCGGCGATCTCGGCGATGCTGCGGCCATGATCGTAGAACAGCTGCAGCAGGCGGCGCGCATCCGCCGGCAAGGCGGCGAGGGCGGCGCGCACGGTGAGGATTTCGTCGGTCGGTTCGACGGCGGGCGAAGGCGGCGCGGCGGGCGCGAGCGTCTCGGCCTCGGCGGCGGCGGCGAGTTCGCGGCGGCGCGACAGTTGTTGCGACCGCACCCAATCGGCGCCGCGGCGCTCGACGATGCGGAAGGCCCAGCGCGGGAAG
>CAYYVB010000499.1:0-2256 GCA_964475035.1 uncultured Opitutaceae bacterium
CGTTGAACTTCAGGCGCAGGCCCTGCCATTGGAGCGTCTCCTCGATCTCGGCCGGCGTGGCGTCGACGACGGTCGGCGGCGCGGGCGCGGGCTCGGCGAGGTTGACGGAGGCGCGCTGGCCCGCCTCGAGCATGCGGGCGTTGAGCACGACGGGGAAACCGGGATCGGCCGACGCGGGCGGATCGACGCGGACCTTGCCCTCGGTGACGAGCACATCGACGGCGCCGGCCTGCATGCGGACATTGAAGACCGTGCCCACGGCGCGCACGCGCACGTCGCCGGCCGTGACGATGAACGGGCGCTCGGGGCCCAGCTTGGCCACGGTGAAATGCGCTTCGCCCTGCACGAGCTGCACCCGGCGCTCGGGGCCGGAGAAATCCACCGCGATCTCCGCGCCGCGGTTCAGCTCGACCACGGTGCCGTCCGGCAGCGTGCGCATCTCGGAGAGGCGCACGACCTCGGTGCGGCCGGCGGGCGCGAAATCCGGCGCGAAGGCCACGAAGCCGAGCACGAGCGCGGCGGCGGCGGCGAGCGGCGCGAGCCAGCGCCACGCGCGGAAGCGGCGCACCGGCGGCACGGCGAGCAGGTCGGGATTCGGGCGGTCGCCGTGGGCGGGGCGCCATTCCTGCAACTGGTCGAGCGTGCGCCACGCGGCCTCGAGGCGCGTGATCGCCTCGCCGTGGCGCGCATCGGCGCGGAGCCAGTCGAGATAGGCGTCCTGTTCGCCCGCGGTGAATCCGCGGTCGCGCCGCGCCAGCCAGGCGGCGGCCTCCGCGGCGAGCGCGTCGCGGGCGGCGGAGTCGGATTCGGAGGGAAGGAAGGAGGACATGGAAAGTTGTTCAGGGCAGGCCGTGCCGCGCGAGGAAGTCGGCGCAACGGCGCATGCCGTTGGCCACCTGCACCTCGACCGTGTGCTCGGAGATGCCGAGCTCCGCCGCGATCTCCTTTTGGGACAGACCGTAGATCTTCCGCAAGGTGAGCACCTGGCGGCAGCGGTCGGGCAGCGATTGGATGGCGTGGGTCAAGATTTCGAGTTCCTGGCGGTGGGCGGCGCTTTCGGCGACACCCCGTCCCTCGTCATAGACGGGCGAGGCCGGAGATTCCGTTAGCGGCTCGAAGGCGACGATCTTGTTACGGCGCAACAGATCGATGGCGACGTGCCGCGCCGTGGTAAACAGCAGGGCGCGCGGCGTCTGCACCTCGCCGCGCCCGCGCGCGCGCAGGACGCGCGCGAATGATTCCTGCACGATGTCGTCGACGTCGGTGAGCTGCGGGAACTGCCCGCGCAGCCAAGCCCGCAGCGCCGCCTCGTGCGGCAGCACTTCGGCTGAGAACCAGCGGTTGATCTCCTCGGGATCGGCACTCACGGCGGTGTCCCCCACCCCACGCCCGCCCGCCGCCCAAGTCGAGGCCTTTTACCCCCGGGGAAATTTTTCTCAAATCGCCCTAATGGAAACCCTGCACCCGCCCGTCTAGGCGCGGCAGGTCCGGCTTCAGCCGGACTCCATGACGCGGCGTGGCTCGCAAGACCGGCTGAAGCCGGCCCTGCTACTCAGAGCCCGAGCAGGCGCTTCACCTCGGCTTCGAGCTTCGGACCACGGGCCTCCGTGGAGACGATCTTGCCCTGCTGGTCGATGAGGAACATCGCCGGGATGCCGGCGATGCCGAAGCGCGTGGAAATATCATTCTTCCAGTGCTTGCCATCGTAGTATTGCGGCCAGGGCATGTCGTTCTTCGCGGTGAAATCGTTGAGCACCTTTTTCGCCTTCTCATGTTTGGCGGCGGCCTGCTCGGGAGTGTCGTCCGGCGAAAGCCGGGCGTTCTCCAGCGCGATGCCGATGATCTCGAAACCCTTCGCGCGATACTCGGCGTAAACCTGCTTGATGTTCGGCAGCTCGGCGATGCACGGGCCGCACCATGTCGCCCAAAAATCCACGAGCACGACCTTGCCGCGGTAATCCTGGATGTCGACTTTCCGCCCGTCCACGGCGGTGAAGCTAAGTTCGAAGGCCCGGTCGAACGCCGTGAGCTTGTCGAGTTCGGCCTGCGCCGCCTTTTGCACGGAAACGCTGGGGCTGGCGACAAAGTCGCGGGCGTCCGCGATCAGCTCCTCCTTGGTCGCACCCGCACGCCCGCGAAAATTGAAGTAGAGACTGGTCTGGTTGCCGAGCGATTCGACCGTCGGATACTTGGTGGCAAGACGGAGCACCTCGGCCTTGAGCGCCGGGAAGTCGGGCGGCTGCTTCGCGCTGAGCG
>CAYYVB010000500.1:0-2226 GCA_964475035.1 uncultured Opitutaceae bacterium
CTGCGGCATCACCGACGTTTTCAAACTCGGCGGCGCCCAGGCCGTCGCGGCCATGGCCTACGGCACCGCGAGCGTGCCGAAGTGCGACAAGCTCTTCGGCCCGGGCAACGCCTTCGTCACCGAGGCCAAGCTCCAGGTCTCGCGCGACCCCGCCGGCGCCATCATCGATCTGCCCGCCGGCCCGTCGGAGGTCATGGTCATCGCCGACAACGCCGCGAGTCCCGCCTTCGTCGCCGCCGACCTGCTCTCGCAGGCCGAGCACGGCCCCGACTCACAGGTGATGCTCGTCGCCTTCTCGAAAAAGTTCGCCGCCCGCGTGCAGGCGGAACTGGACGGGCAACGGCGCGTGCTCCCGCGTGGAGCCATCGCGACCGAGGCCTTGAAAAGGAGCCGCGTGTTCCTCGTCTCCGCTCCGGCCGAGGCCGTCGGCATCGCCAACCGCTACGCGCCCGAGCACCTCATTTTGCAGGTCAAGAATCCCCGCGCGCTTCTGCCGCGCATCACGACCGCCGGCTCGGTTTTTCTCGGGCCGTGGACGCCTGAGTCGCTCGGCGACTACGCCAGCGGCACCAACCACGTGCTGCCCACCTACGGCTGGGCCCGCGCCTGCTCCGGCCTCGGCCTCGCCGACTTCCAGCGTTCCATGACCGTGCAGACCGCCAGTCTCCGCGGCCTGCGCAGACTCGGCCCCGTGGTCGAACGCTTGGCCCTGGCCGAAAACCTCGCCGCCCACCAGCGCGCCGTGCGCGTGCGGTTGGACAGCCTTGCTGTAGGAGCGGGTTTATCCCGCGAACCACAGATGGCTACCCGCTCGAATTGCGGCGTAAAGCCGCTCCTACCATGACCGCCATCGATTCCGTTCTCTCCCTCGTGCGCCCCGATATCCTCGCGCTCACGCCTTACAGTTCCGCCCGCAAGGAATCCAAGGGTGGACGCGTATGGCTCGATGCGAATGAAAATCCGCTGACGCCCGCAGAGCGCCGCCCGCTGCTCAACCGCTACCCCGATCCGCAACCCGCCGCCCTGCTGGAGAAACTCGCATCACTCTACGGCGTGGCGCCCGCCCAATGCCTCGTCACCCGCGGTTCCGACGAGGGCATCGACCTCCTCGTGCGCACCTTCTGCCGCGCCGGCCAGGACCGCATCCTCATCACGCCACCGACCTACGGCATGTATGCCGTCGCCGCCGGGATTCAGGGAGCCGGAGTCATTCGCGTGCCGCTGCGGCGCGAGAAGAACTACGCGCTCGACCCTGCTGCCGTGCTCAAGGCGGCCACTCCGGAAACAAGGCTCATCTTCCTCTGCGTGCCCAACAACCCGACCGGCGGCCTGCTCGACCGCGCCGCGGTGCTGTCGGTCGTGCGGGCACTCGCCGGCCGGGCCGTCGTGGTGGTCGATGAAGCTTACATCGACTTTGCGGACGGACCGGGTCTCGCCGCGGAGATTCCCGCAAACCCCAACCTCATCATCCTGCGCACGCTCTCCAAGGCCTACGGTCTCGCGGGCGCGCGCGTGGGCACGACCATCGCCGACCCGGCCATCATCGCCGTGTTGCAGAAGGTGATCGCGCCCTACCCGATTCCGACGCCGGTGCTCACCGCCGCCCTGGCCGCGCTCACTCCCGAAGGCATCGAGGCCGCGCGCGAATCCATTCGCCAACTCATCGCCGAACGCCTGCGTCTGCTGGCCGTTTTGCCCACGCTTCCGGCGGTGAAGCGCGTCTGGCCGTCCGACGCCAACTTCGTCCTCGTCGAGGTTGCCGACGCCGCGCGCGCCATGGCCGCCGGCCGCGCCGCCGGCGTCATCTGGCGCGACCGCAGCAAGGACGTGCCCGACGCCATCCGCATCACCGTCGGCACTGCCGAGGAAAACAACCTGACCCTGGAGGTTTTGTCCCGTGTGTGAGGGCCCCTGCTTCTTCGGTCTGTGGGTCAGCGCGCTGGCGCGCGCCCAAACCGCACCCGCAAGCCGGCTGCCGACCACTTGAATCACCCGCCCATGAAAAAAATCCTCTTCCTCGACCGCGACGGCACGCTCATCACCGAGCCGGCCGACCGACAAATCGACCGCCTCGACAAGTTCGCCCTCGAGACCGAGGTCGTGCCCGCCCTGCGCCGCCTGCGCGACGCCGGTTGGACCTTCGTCATGGTCACCAACCAGGACGGCCTCGGCACACCGTCGTTCCCCGCCGCCAACTTCGAGCCGCTGCAGAATCTGCTTCTCGGC
>CAYYVB010000501.1:0-2198 GCA_964475035.1 uncultured Opitutaceae bacterium
GCATGCCCTCGAGCATGATCTGCTTGTTGATGTTCACCATGTGCCCGTGGCGGATGCGCTGCGGGTTGATGACGTCCATCATCTGCATGCGGGTGCGGAGCTCGCCGGTGTGGGTGAGGGCGGCGAAGATGGAGACCTGCGGGCGGGCGAGGTCGTCGAGCACGGGCCGGGGCATGTCGCGGTGCGGGCGGGGGGCGTAATCCTCGAGGACGTGGACGGCGTAGGCGGCGCCGGTCTTCTCGACCTCGGCGACGAGGGCGGCGGCGATCTCGGCGCTGGCGCGGTCGGTGATGAGGGTGAAGCGCTCGTCCGGCCGGAGCCGGAGGCAGACGTGGATCGCGTTGTGGGCGCCCTGCCGGAGGGCGGGGTCGAAGGTGGCGGGCAGGGAGGCGGTGGCGGGCATGGCGCCGGCAGGGGAGGGATCAGAGATCACAGATGGAAAGATGCTATGGCCTGCCGGGAACTGCGGTGGGCGATGTTTTATCGGTGGTGTCAGGAGTGCCGGTCACTGGCGCAGTCACAGGAGCTGTTTCTAGCAGCTTACCTCTTTCTCGATCATACTCATCTTTGGTGAGTAGCCCGGAATCGAGAGCCGACTTTAGCTCCTTTAGTTTATCTACGAGTGAAGGTGACCCCACGGTTGTTTCTTTCTCTGCAACACGATTCTCCAATTTGACCATGCGCACAGATACCGGATTGGGTTTGAGGTCCTTCATCGCGCCCGAAAGTGCGTCAACGCCAGCGCCTATAAGGCCGCCAACAAGAACATTTCCAGCCATGCCCGCAGCACCTGCTCCAACAACTTGGGGTGTTACATTAACGGTAACAGTTTCGTAACCTTCCTTGGAAATAGTCACAACCAAGCTGTCACCACGCGACAATTTGAATGATGTGGGCGTTTTTCCAACTTGCCCTGTGCTCAAGCGAATGTCTGCTCCGGCAGGATCGCTTTCGACAACCAAGGTGTCTTTTGTGCCACGCGTGACCGTGGCACAGCCGCTGGCAAGGAGAAGAATAAGACCGACGATAATCTGGGGTATGACGCGTAGTTTATTCATGGCTTATTGAGGTTAGAAATACAGATAGGCTTTCTCGACAGTGATAAATATCATGCATTGTTAGTGTCCAAGTAAGCACTTTCACAAACTGAACTCGTCAGAGATCAAGGCCGTGGTGGGTTTCCTGGATGATGTAGTCGACGACGGATTTGAGATCGTTGGTGCGCTTGAAGACCTCGAGCTGGCGGTCGGCGCCGGTGCCAAGCCGCATCATCTGGCGGATATAGTCGATGTCCTCGCGGGAGCCGAGCTCGTCCACGACGTCGTCGACGAAATCGAGCAGCTCCTCGACGAGGTCGCGGGTGGGCACCTCGGCGGACTTGCCGAAGTCGATGAGCTTGCCGTCGAGGCCGTAGCGGGAGGCGCGCCAGCGGTTCTCGTTGATGAGGCGGGTGCGGTAGATGCGGAAGCTGAGGTTCTGCGTGAGGAGCTTGTGCAGCTTGGCGACGAGGGCCTGGCAGAGGGCGGTGAGGGCGATGGTCTCGTCGACGCGCATCTGGGCGTCGCAGACGCGGAACTCGACGGTGTTGAAGAAGGGGTGGAGGCGGACGTCCCACCAGATCTTCTTCGCGTTGTCGATGCAGTTGGTCTTCACGAGGAGCTTGAGGTAGTCCTCGTATTCGGAGAGCGACTCGAAGGGGTCGGGAATGCCGGTGCGGGGGAAACGCTCGAAGAGCTTGATGCGGTAGCTGCGGAAGCCGGTGTTGGAGCCGAGCCAGAAGGGGGAGTTGGTGGAGAGGGCGAAGATGTGCGGCAGGAAATACCGCGACATGTTCATGATCTGGAGGGCGACCTCGCGGTCGGGGATGCCGACGTGGACGTGGAGGCCGAAGATGAGGTTGGCGCGGGCGACCTGCTGCATGTCCTCGATGATGACCTTGTAGCGCTCGCCCTCGGTGATCTTCTGGTCGGCCCAGTTGGCGAAGGGGTGCGTGCCGGCCGAGGCGATCTCGAGGCCCTGCTTTTTCGCGAGCCGGAACAGGTTCCGCCGCAGGCTGATGACGTCGCGGCGGGCCTCCTTGGTGTCGCGGCAGATGTCGGTGCCGAGCTCGACGACGGACTGGTGCATCTCGGGCTTCACGCTCTCGCGCAGGATCATCTTCCCGTGATGGAGGATCTGCTCGATGTGCGCGCGGAGGT
>CAYYVB010000502.1:0-2196 GCA_964475035.1 uncultured Opitutaceae bacterium
GAGCATTTCCAGCTCATCCACATGGCGAGCGCGGCGACCTCGCCGAGCGTGACGTCGTGGTGGAAACGGATGCCGCCCTTCGCCGGGCCGGTGGAGATATTGTGCTGCACGCGGTAAGCCTCGAAGGTCTGCACCTGGCCGTTGTCCATGCGGACGGGCAGGCGGACGACGAGGCAGCGGCGCGGCTGCTTGGTGCGTTCACGGACGCCGGGATCCATACCGATGATGTCGGCGGCCTGATCGAATTGATCGCAGGCCTGTTGGAACACGGGCGAGTTGTAGATGGTATTGGCGAGAGACATGGCAGAGCGGGGGAGTCCGGGGATGGGAGAACAGAACGGGAGGCAGCTTGGCTTGGCGGGTTGGCTTTAGCAATTGGCTTCCGTCCCGGTGACCCTTCAATGAAACCACTTAAGCACGAAAGAAGTCTGTGTGATTCATGGGAATTGTTACCCGAATTTTGTCGTGGTTGGTCCGGCAGCTCACCTTCGGGGTGGTGCTGGTGGCGGCGGGCGTGCTGGGTTTCGCCGCTTGGATCTACCTGCGCGATGACATTCAGTTCGAACAGCGTCGCCTAGAACTGGCGCGGGCCCTGACCGGGCAACGCACCCAGATGCTGGCCGCGCGGGCCGACGCCGAGGCGCGGCAGGCTGCGCTCCGGCAGGAAATCGCCGCGCAGGAAAACCGGGCCGCGGAGGCGGCCCGTCTCATCCGCGAGTTGACCGATCTGAACGGCGGGGTGAACCGCCTCACGACGCCCGCCGACCAGGCGCGGCTGAACCAGGAGCGCCTTACCCGCCTCCGCGCGACCGAGACCGAGGCGCGCCAACGGGTCGCGGAACTCCAGCAGCAAGCCGGGCGCACGCAGTGGGAGCTCGAGGGACTGGTCAACGCACTCGGCCGCCTCGAAGCGCAGCTCGCCACCGTCGAGGCGCAGAAGTCACGGCTGATCGACTTCGCCCGCGAGGCTTGGGAGCGCTACGGCTGGCCCGTCGTCATCGCCGCGCTCGTGTGGATGCTTGGTCCGCCGCTGGCGCGGTTGGGTGTCTATTTTGTGTTCGCGCCCTTCGTTTCGCGCCGCGCCCCGGTGCGCTTGGGCGGCGAGCAAACCGTCCTGCCGACGCTGCGCGAAGGCGGCACGGCGCTCGATCTCGCGCTGGAGCCCGGCGACGTGCTTTGGGTGAAGGAAACCTTCCTGCAGGCGAGCGACGAGGCTTTGCTGCGCCGCACGCGCTGGCTGTTCGATTGGCAGATGCCGCTGACCTGCCTGGCGGCGGGGCTGCGCGAACTCGTCGAGCTGCGCAACGCCGCCCCCGCCGCCGGGCAGCGCGTGACGCTCTCGGCGCAACACGCGGCGCACGTCGAGTTGGCGGTCGTCGAGGTGCCGGCCGGTGCGAGCCTTGTGCTGCGGCCGAGTTTTCTCGCCGGCTTCGTCGGTCCGCTCGGTCGGCGCGAGACCGCGATCCGGCGGCATTGGCGGCTCTTCGCGTTGCATTCGTGGGCGACGGGGCAATTCCGCCATTTTGAATTCGTCGGCCCCTGCCGGCTCCTCCTCGCCGGCAGCCGCGGCGTGCGGGCCGAGACGCTCGGGGCGGAGGGCGCGGCGGCCGGTGCGCGGCGGGTGAATCAGGACGCGACAATCGGTTTCTCGCCCGGGCTCGCCTACCGGCCGGTGCGGGCGGAGACGTTCTGGGCGTATTTCCGCGGCCAGAACCCGCTCTTCGACGACCTGTTCGAGGGACGCGGCGTCTTCCTCGCGCAACAGACCTCGGCCCCGGGCGAGGCGGCGCAGCAGCGGCGGTTCCTCGCCGGCGTGCGCGACGGCGTCCTGCGCATCTTTGGCTTGTGAGCGTTTGCGGCGGCGACGACGCTGGCTGGCCGTGTCTTCGATGTTCAAATTGCACGCCGATTACCGCCCCACGGGCGACCAGCCGCAGGCGATCGAGAAGCTCGTCGCCTCGCTGCGCGCGGGACACCGCCACCAGACGCTCCTCGGCGTCACGGGCTCGGGCAAGACGTTCACCATGGCGAACGTCATCGCGCAGCTCGACCGGCCGACGTTGATCATCTCGCACAACAAGACGCTGGCGGCGCAGCTCTACTCAGAGTTCAAGAATTTCTTCCCCGAGAACGCGGTCGAATACTTCGTCAGCTACTACGACTACTACCAGCCCGAGGCCTACGTGCCGTCGAGCG
>CAYYVB010000503.1:0-2193 GCA_964475035.1 uncultured Opitutaceae bacterium
AAGTGATGCAGCGCGTCACGCACGATCTCCGCGTTTTGCGGATCGCGGAGCGCGCAGGAGCCGTTGCCGGCATGGAGCAGGTCTTCATACCGCACCGAGAACAGTCGGTGATATTCGGCGAGTTCCTCGCGGGTAAGATGGTTGGGGTCGTGAGTTTTCCGCCACAGTTCGCGTTGGAGCTGGATTTCTTCGACGACCGCGCGCGGCAGCGCGTCAGCCAGGCGGAAAGTGACGAAATACCAGACCGAGCCCTGTTCCCAATGCGGAAGATTCCCGCCCGTGCGAATGTCGATTTCTGAGAATGGATTGAAGTATTCCCACATAGTAGCGGGAGCATCCTGCTCCCGCCGGGAAGGAAGGGAGCTGGAAGCTCCCTCTACTTTGCAGGCATCGTCCATTCACCGGCGAGTTTGGGTCGCAGCGGCATGGATTTCAAATCCTCTCAGCGCCCCGCTGCTCCGCGCGCCCTACCTTCAGCAGATCCGCGGCAACTGTTCGCCGCTGAGGCGGTCCACGATGCGCTCGGAGCCGATGATGCTGCGCTGCGTCACTTGGCCGGCGGGGCCGGACTTCACGCTGCCGATGATGACAGCGGCGGAGTCGGGCGTCGTGCGGTTGATGATGTCCACGGCGCGCTGCGCCTGCGCTTCGGGCAGAATACAGATGAATCGGCCTTCGTTCGCGACGTAGAGCGGGTCGAGGCCGAGGATTTCGCAGGCGCCCTGCACGAGTTCGTTGACCGGCACCTTCGCGGCGTCGATGGCGAGCGCGAGTTTGGCCGACTCGGCGATCTCTACGAGCGAGGTCGCGAGGCCGCCGCGCGTAAGGTCGCGGAGGCAATGGATCTCCAAGCCGGCGGCGAGCAAGGCCTGCACGGGGGCGGTGAGGGGCGCGCAATCACTCTGGATCTCGCTCTCGAAGCTGAGGTTCGCGCGCGTGGCCATGATGGCCATGCCGTGACGGCCGAGGTCGCCGCTGAGCACGATGGCGTCGCCGGGACGCACGCTGGTCGGGGCGACGGTAAGCGGCGTCTCGATGACGCCGACGCCGGCGGTCGTGACGTAGAGGCCGTCGCCTTTGCCGCGCTCGACGACTTTCGTGTCGCCCGAAACGATGGCAACGCCGGCGGCGTCAGCCGCGGCCTTCATCGAGGCGACGATCTGCCGCAGTGTCTCGACCGAAAATCCTTCCTCGAGGATGAAGCCGGCCGTCAGCCAAAGCGGGCGCGCGCCGCACATGCAGAGGTCGTTGACCGTGCCGTTGACGGCGATCTTGCCGATGTCGCCACCGGGGAAGAAGAGCGGGCTGACGACATGCGAGTCGGTCGTGAACGCCAGCCGGCCACCGCCGGGGAACTTCAGGATCGCGCCGTCATGCTGGGCCTCGAGCGCGGCGTTGGCGAAGGCGGGACGGAAGACGGAGTCGATCAGGTCCTGCGTCAGCTTGCCGCCGCCGCCGTGGCCGACGGTGATCTCCGCCTTGTGCGGCAAAGGCACGGGACAGGTCGTAAAACCGGAGGACGTGGCGCCGGTGGAGTTCATGCGCCAAAGCCTAGATTTTCGCTCGGGAAACCCGAGCCGCAAACGTGCGCGGGAAGTGTCAGGGAATGCGCAGATTTTGAAACGTTACACCGGACTTTTGACCACGGATTTCACGGATAACACGGATCAACAGTGCGAGTCGGATCGCTGGCATGCTGCGCCGCGACGCCAATCTATCCGTGCCATTCGTGTCATCCGTTGCGAAACAAACCGCGCGACCCGCCTCGTGAAAATCTCTCGCGAGATCAGCGTCTGATTGAGGACAATCCGCCCTATCCCTTCAGCAATTCCTCGGCGTGGACTTGGGCGCTCTTGGCGTTGCGGTCGCCGAGCATGCGGGCGAGTTCGGCGATGCGCTGCTTGCGGCTGGCGTGGATCGGCTCGATCGCCACCGTCGCGCGCTCCCCGCTCTGGTCCTTCGTGACGACGAGATGGTTCGCCGCCTGCGCGGCGACCTGCGGCAGGTGCGTGACGCAGAGGACCTGGTGCCGCGCGGCGATGTCGGCCATCTTCTCGCCGACGATGCGGCCGATCTCGCCGCCGACGTTGGCGTCGACTTCGTCGAACACGAGCAACGGCACATCGTCGATCTCGGCGAGCACGGCCTTGAGCGCGAGCATGACGCGCGCGAGCTCGCCGCTCGACGCGATGC
>CAYYVB010000504.1:0-2192 GCA_964475035.1 uncultured Opitutaceae bacterium
TTTCTCATTCTCCCGATCCGATCCAGCAGGCGAGACGCCTGCGCTACCTATTTTTCCGGGCCACCGCCTCCGCCTTGTCGTGCCCGCGGCCACCGCGGAGAGGGAAACCACGAATGGAAACGAAGAGACACGAATGAAACCGGCTGCCGCCGCTCCCCTCCCGTCCGTCCCGTAGGTTGCGCGCTCGCGCGCAACTTCCCCCGCCAGCCTCCGCCTCGTCGTCCCGCGAGCGATGTAGCGCAGGCGTCCCGCCTGCCTCATATCTCGATCCGTCAGTAGCGCAGGCGTCCCGCCTGCTTTCTCTCATTCTTCCGATCTGATCCAGCAGGCGAGACGCCTGCGCTACCTATATTTCCGGGCCAGCCTCCGCCTTGTCGTGCCCATCGTCAGGCGCCTTGATCCAACGGCGACCGCACGCCCAGCCCGGGCTTCTTCATCACGTGCAGATATATCTGCGTCGTGCGGATATCCGCATGCCCCATCAGCTCCTGCACGCTGCGGATGTCCGTGCCGCTCTCCAGCAGGTGCGTCGCAAAGCTGTGCCGGAATACATGCGGCGTAACCCGCTTGTTGAGAAGAGCCGCCTGTGCGGCTGATCTTACTGCGCGTTGAAAACTCATGTCGCTCAGATGGTGTCGGCGTTTGATTTGTGACGCCGGGTCGAGCGACACCTGGCGGGAAGGAAAGACCCATTGCCATTCCCATTTCTCCCCGGCACCGGCATATTTTCTCGCCAGACCTTCCGGCAGCCAGACTCCCGGCAAACCGGCCCGCCGGTCCTCCTCCCAAAGACTGCGCAATCGCTCGAGATGAGCCAGCAAACGTGGCACCAAATGCTCGGCGAGCACCGTCACGCGGTCCTTGTCTCCCTTCCCGCCCATGACCTGCAATCGCAGACGTTCCAGGTCCAAATGATGCACCCGGAGGCGCAATAGCTCCATCAGCCGCAAGCCAGAGCCATACGCCAGTTCCGCCATCAACTTTGGGGTCCCGGTCATCTGAGCGAATAGCGAGCGACACTCCGCCGGCGACAGCACCGTCGGCATCCGCCGCTTCGGGTCGGCTCTGTGGAAGTCCAGTTCACCCACCTCGCGGTGCAGCGCCTCCTGCAGCAGAAACACCAGCGCATTGAGAGCCTGCTTCTGCGCCGAAGGGCTGGCTCGTCCTTGCACGGCCAAAGCCGACAGGAAGGAAGCCAGATCACTCCCCTCTGCTGCATAAGGCGACCGTGGGGCTATGAATCTCACAAATCGCACCGCCCAGTCACGATAGGTCTGCTCGGTGCGCCACAAGAAGCCTCTTTCGCGAATGGCCTTGATCAGGGCGCGCTCCCACGGCTCGTTCCCCAAATCGCCCGCCGCCGGTGGCGGTTCCATCGGCCTCCTGACACGCGCTGCGCCGCCCCTGACTTCGCTCGAACCCACCGTTGAGGGTTGGCTTGGTGCACTACGCTTATTGTCCGGCTTGAGCACCTCGGGGTTGCGACGCGCTCCCTCACGATAGAACCAACGCAATGCCTTCCGCGCCGGACCGTCAGCCCCTTCCTCCCGGTCCGCCAAATAAACTGTGGCGACCGCAACGGTGGCCGCCGACCGGGTGGACTTGCAGTAGCGGAGAAACATGATGATTTCCCGCGCAAATACCGCCTTCTGAGGCTCACTCAACTGCGCGTCACGCAGAGCAATTTTCCAGTTGGGAAATCGAATCGGGCCAGCATGCATGGAAACAAAGTGGCCCGGTCCGGAACTGTGGCTTTTGCCCGCTCCGCGGCAATCGCGAAAAACCACACTTTACAAAATACACGCTAAGCAACAGATAGATACCCACAAACCACCGCGAGCGGGCCCGCGACAACTGTGGTTTTTGTCTGTTACTGAATAACACTGATCGGCGGAAAAAGATGACCAGCGGACATAGTAATTCGGTTTCGTGGGGTAATCGTGGAGTGTGGGCGCTAATTGCGTTCAGTGCTTTTCTCATGCTTGTGAGTGCACTCGTCACTGGTCGAGCCGCAGGGAAGTGGGGATATTCAGTCTCGAAGAACAGCGAAGTGGGTCTCTTTGGGCTCTACGTTGCAGGATGGGCTGTGCTTTTCGTTGCAGCGCTCATTGTCGCTTTCCGCCCCACACCGAAAGCGAAGAAGGAGCCGATCCATCCGTCAGAGACAACGCACGGGAAGTGACCGTAGTTCG
>CAYYVB010000505.1:0-2188 GCA_964475035.1 uncultured Opitutaceae bacterium
GCCATGCCCCGGGTGGCGGCATGGGCGGCATGGACTACTAAGTCCAAGCCGACATCAACGTCACTTCCATCAGGCGTCCCGCTCCCGCGGGGCGCCTTTTTTTTGCACCTAATATCAGGCGATTCCCACAGCGGTCGACGCACCGCTCGAACCGCATGCTGATGCCTGTTCCGGGTCGCGGGCCGTCAGACGGAAGTTTTCCCCATGTCCACAGTTCTGCTGCGCCAGCTCGCTTTAGTGATGCTCATCTCTCTGGGTGGCCTGTTTTCCCCGGCCGAGGCCCAGATCCCGGACGTCGTCTCGCAACGACATGCCGAGCTCCGCGCCGAGATTGCGCGGCATGACGCGCTGTATTTCCGCGCGGCCCGGCCGGAGATTTCCGATGCCGAATACGATGCGCTCAAACGGGAGCTGCTCGCACTCGAGCGGCAGCATCCCGCCCTCGCGGCCTCCGCCCCGGCGACGCTGGGCGACGACCGGTCGGGGCGCTTTCCGACCGCTGCGCATCACGCGCCGATGCTCGGCCTCGACAAGAGCCACACCGAGTCCGAGCTCCGGAAATTCCTCACCCGCGTGCGCCGTGCGGCGGGTAGCGAACCCGTGACATGGATTATCGAACCGAAGTTCGACGGCCTCGCCCTGAGCCTGGTCTATGAAAACGGCACGCTCCAGCGGGCCGTCACGCGCGGCAACGGCATCGAGGGCGACGTCGTGACCGAGAATCTGCTCTCTTGCGCGGCGGTGCCTCGCGAACTACCGCGCGAACATGGGCCTGTGCCGCGCCGGGTCGAGGTGCGCGGGGAGGTGTATTTCATGCAAGCGGAGTTCGACCGGATCAACGCGGCGCGCCGCGCCGCCGGCGCCGAGATTTTCGCCCACCCGCGCAATCTCGCCGTCGGCACCCTGAAGTCGCTCGACGCGGCGGAGCGGGCCGGGCGCCAGCTTTCCTTCGTCGCCTATGGCTGGGGTGCGTGGGAGCCGACCGATGCTGCTCCCGAGGGCCAGATTGATCTGCTCCGCCGGCTCGCCGCGTGGGGATTTGCGACGCCGGAGCATCACGCTGTGTCAGGCGAGGAGACCGTCCTGGGCATCGTGCGCGCGATGGAGAAGGGTCGGCTCGATTTCCCCGCTCCGCTCGATGGCGTCGTGGTGAAAGTGGAGGCCGTGACCTTGCGTGAAATACTCGGCACCGGCGCCACTGCGCCGGCGTGGGCCATCGCGCACAAGTTTGAACCCGAGCGGGTCGAGACGCGCCTGCTCGGCATCACGCTGCAAGTCGGCCGCACCGGCTTGATCACGCCGGTCGCGGAACTGGAGCCGGTGCGGATCGGCGGGACCACGATCGCACGCGCCTCGTTGCACAACCGCCGGGAGATCGAGCGGCGCGACTACCGGATCGGCGACCACGTGCGGGTCGAACGGGCGGGTGAGGTCATTCCGCAACTGGTCGGCGTGAATCTCGCGCGCCGGCTGGCGGATTCGGTTCCCTTCGCGTTTCCCGAACAATGCCCCTCCTGTGCGAGCGCGCTCGAACCCGCCGGCGACGTTCAGGTGCGCTGTCCGCTGCGTGCTTGCCCGGCGCAAGTGAAACGTCGCGTGGAGCATTTTGTGTCGCCCGCGGCGTTGGACTTGCACGGGTTTGGGCCGGCCCTGGCGGCGGCCTTGGTCGATCGCGGGCTCGTGCGCGATCTCGACGATCTTTACCGCCTTCCGTCGGGTGAGCTGCCACCCAATGTGCAGGAGCAAATGGAGCGGAGCAAACAGGCGGAGGGGTGGCGCTTCATTGTGGGTCTGGGCCTGCCGGAAATCGGCGGAGCGAATGCGCGCAAGCTCGCGCAGCACTGCCGGAGTCTCGAGGTCTTGGCGGCGGCGGACGAGCCGGCGCTGCGCGCCGCCGGGCTGACGGAAAGCGCGGTCCGCGCCACGGCGGCGGAGTTGCGGCGGCCGGAGACGCAGCGCGTGCTCGCGGCGTGGCGCGCGGCTGGGGTCGCCCCGCGCTGGCCGGACGAGCGTGGCGCGCTCGCCGGAAAATTCTTCGTCTTCACCGGCACCTTCCAGCGCATCGAACGCGCCGAGGCCGAGCGCCGCGTGCGCGCGGCCGGCGGACGCGTGCAATCGACGGTGAGCCGCCACACGAGCTACGTCGTGGCCGGCGAGGGCGGGGGACGCAAACGCGAGGAAGCGCAGC
>CAYYVB010000506.1:0-2178 GCA_964475035.1 uncultured Opitutaceae bacterium
GCCGCCTCGCGACGCTCGCGGTTGCGCAGGCCGGGCTTGAGCTTCAGCGCGAACATCACGTTGCCCAGCACATCGAGCCACGGGAAGAGCGCCGATTCCTGGAACATCATCATGCGCGCCCGATCCGGACCGCGCACGGGGTCGCCGTCGACGCTCACGCCGCCCTGCTCGGGTTTTTCCAGGCCGGCGATGAGATTGAGCAGCGTGGACTTCCCGCAGCCACTGGGGCCCAGCAGGCACACGAACTCGCCCTCCTCGACCTGCAGCGAGACATCGTCGAGCGCCTGCGTCCAGCCCCGCCGGCCGGCGAAGCCCTTGTCGACCTGCTGCACGGCGATTTTCGCCGAAGTGGGCGCGGAGGAGGTCATGGCTTGCCGGAGACTAGACGGTCCAGCGGGATGGCGTCGCGCAAATAACCGACGCTCTGGGCATCGCGCACGAGTCCGGCGAGCTGGTCGCTGCGGAGCTCGCTGGTGAAGACGAGCCGGCCCCACGCCTCCTCGACCAGCGCGGCCGGAACCTCGCGGCGGACCTCGGCCGAGAGCGCGGCGCGCACCAGCGTCTTCGCTTCGTCCGGATGCGCGTTCAGCCAGGCGGTGAGCTCGGCGTGGGCGGTGCGAAATCGCTCCGCCAGCTCCGGCTTCTCGCGCAGGAAGCGCACGCTCGACGCCAGCATGGTCGTGAGCGTGTCCCGTTGCTCGAGGAGGATGCGGCCGCCGGCCTCCTGCACGAGGCGCGTCACCCACGGCTCGACCGTCCAAGCGGCGTCAATCCGGCGCGCCTGAAAGAGCGTCAACTGATCGGGATTCGCGGTGGGAACGACGAGCACCTCGCCGCCCGTCGGCGTGAGGCGGAAACCCTGCGCCTTGAAATACGCACGGGCCGCGACGTCCTGCGTGTTGCCCAGCTGAGGCGTGGCGACGCGCCGCCCCTTGAAATCCGTCGCGGTCGTGATGCCGGCGTCACTGCGCACGACGAGAGCCGCCCCGCCCTCGGCTGCGCCGGCGAGCAGCCGCACCTCGGCGCCCTTGGAGCGGATGTAGGCGTTCAACGCGGGGTTAGGCCCGACGTAGGTGATGTCGAGCGACCCGGCGAAAATCGCCTCCATTGCGCTGGGACCGGCGTTGAACGCGAACCACTGGATCTCCACGTCGGGGCCGAGGCGCTGCTCGAACCAGCCGCGCCCCTCGCGCGTGCCGTGGGCACCGATCACGCCCTGGGCGTGCGTGATGTTGGGAAAATAGCCGACCCGCAGCACAGTCTTGGCCACGGCGGAAGGCACGCCCGCAGCGAGGAGGAGCAGGGCCGGAAGGAGGAAACGCGTCATGGCGAAGCGGGAGACAGCAGGAGGAGCGTAGGTTTCAGAGGCTAAGCCGGAGCCCGTCATACGCGAGATGCACGCCGGCGGGCAAGCAACGGCTCCAGGTCTCGTGGTCGATCGCGTGGGTGAGGTGCGTGAGGTAGGTCGTCGGCGCGCCGATCTCGGCCGCGGCGGCGCAGGCTTCGTCGATGTTCATGTGCGTCGGATGCGGCTCCGGGCGAAGCCCGTCGAGCACGACAACGTCGGCGCCCCTCGCGAGCGCCACCGCCTCGCGCGGCACGCGTTTGCAGTCGTTGTAATAGACGAATTTCTTCCCGGAGGATTTTTCCTCGAAAACGAGACCGAGCGTGTTGACCCCGCCGTGCGGCAGCAGTGTCGAGCGGATCGTCCCCTGCGGCAGCTCGAGGGCGGCGGGCATGTGCTCCAGCTTGAAGGCCGCATACCCGCGCGACACCGGCCGCTCGGCGATGGCGTAAGGAAAGATCGCCAACACGCGCGCCATGCCTTCGTCCGTGGTGTAAACCGTCAGCGCGTTGCCGCCGATCAGGTCGCAGAAGCGGCGCAGGTCGTCCATGCCCGTGATGTGGTCGGCGTGGCCGTGCGTGAGGATGAAGACGTCGAGCCGGGTCACCTTCTCCCGCAGACACTGCAGCCGGAACTCCGGCGTCGCATCGACCTGCACATGCAGGCCGTCCATCTCGACATGGATGCTCGCCCGTGTCCGATGATTGCGCGGGTCGGCCGACGTGCAGACCGCGCAATCGCAGGCGATCATCGGCACGCCCTGCGAGGTGCCGGTGCCGAGAAAGATGACTTCCATTCATCCAGCCAATACGCCGGCGCCGCCGAGGCGAAGG
>CAYYVB010000507.1:0-2165 GCA_964475035.1 uncultured Opitutaceae bacterium
TGGGGCGCAGCGGCAACCGATGCGCGGGGCTCGGCCTGACTGCGTGCCGGGGCGCTGTCACTCAGGTTGAGTCCGACGAGTTGGGCGAGTTCGCGGGAGGCGTGGCGGAGTTCCGTGGATTGGGCGTTGAGTTCCTCCGCGGCACTGGCCGCCTCCTCGGCGCTGGCGGCGTTGGACTGGGTGACCTTGTCCATCTGGCTGACGGCGAGGTTCACCTGTTCGATGCCGTTGCTTTGTTCGCGCGAGGCGGTGGCCACTTCGGCGATGAGGCGATCCACTTCGCGTGACTGGGTGACGATGTCGGCGAGGCTGCTTGCAACGCTGGCGGTGAGTTCGACGCCTTGGGCGCTGCGCTGGGTGGTGTCGGAAATCTTGTCGGTCGTTTCCTTGGCAGCGACGGCGCAGCGTTGGGCGAGAGTGCGAACCTCGTCGGCCACGACGGCGAATCCGGCGCCGGCTTCGCCGGCGCGGGCAGCTTCGACCGCAGCGTTGAGGGCGAGGATGTTTGTCTGGAACGCGATTTCGTCGATGGTTTTGATGATCTTGGAGATGTCCGCCGACGACTGGCGCAGACCGTTCATGGCCTGCTCCATTCGCTGCATTTCCCGGGCTCCTTGTTCGGCGGCGGTGCGGGCGGAGTCGGCGGCGGCCTTGGCCGCGGCGGCGTTCTCGGCGTTATGCTTGGTCGTGCTGGAGAGTTCCTCAAGCGATGAGCTGATTTCCTCGAGCGAGGCGGCCTGTTCGCTGGCGCCTTCGGCGAGACTCTGGCTGGTGGAGGAGACCTGGCTCGAAGCCGAGGTGATCTGCTCCGCGCCCTCGCTGAGGCCGCCAGCTGTGCCCCGGAGGATGTGGCTCAGGCGGCGGGCGCTGGTCACACCGAACAACACGGTGCCGATCAACCCGCCGATGGTCAGGATAGTCCCGATGGTCAACGTTCGCTGGGAGTTGGACTCGGCGGCTTGCACCTCCCGGAGCACCTTTTCGCGGTTGTTGACCACGATCTTCTCCAATGCCGCCTCCGCTTGGGCACGGGTGGAGAGCACGGCGCCGAACATCTGGGCGGTGAGTTGGCGGTCGAGGGCGACCGCTTCTTCCACGACGGCGAGCATGCGCGCGAAGCCGGCGAAGACCTCCTGCATCGCCGGGATCATGGCGGAGCGGTAGGCTGCACGGGCGGCTTCGAGTTCGCCGGCGGCCCGATGCCTCTGGATGCGGGCGATGGTCACATGGAAGCGCTCATGCGAGCTGGCGATGTCACGCACAGCGGCCGCCAGATCCGGGTTTTCGGTCCGGAAAGTCGGGAGCCAGCGTCCCGCGTTGCAGGCGGTGTGGTCGTTGCCGCCGGTAAACGAGTCGTTCTCATGCAGCAGGTGCAGGACGCGTTGCACGAGCGTGTAGTGATCCTTGGTGAAACCTTCGATGGCGCGGGCGAGCGCGACGGGATGACCAATTCCCTTGGTGTCGATGGCGCGGTTGATGGCCACGGCCTGCGCGGTCGCATCCTGCCAGCTGGCCAGGGCCGATTTCAGTTCCTGCCAGGCCGCCTCGTCTGAGGCGTCGCGTGGCAGTCGGTCGTGCTCTTCCTGAACCGTGCGCATCTCCGCATCGAGCCGCTCGATGACCGCGTATTGACGCTGCCGGACCGCCGGTTCGAGGCCCGGCAGCGAGAGCGTGCGCATGGCGACGACTTTCTCCGCGCTGGCGGCGCGCAAGCGCAGGAGTTGGTCGACGGCAGGCAGACGCTGCTCCGCGACGTCACGGAGTGAAGAATGACCGCGCCGCAAGCCGTAGAGAGAGAAGCCGCCGCTGAGCAGCATGACGAGTCCGATGACGGCAAAGGCGGCCAGGAGACGCTGAGTGACGGTGAGGGTGCGCAGGGAGTCAGCCATGACAGAAGATTGGTTGTGCAGCCGCTTAATCGGACCAAAGCCTTCCGCGCCTGCGCATTTCTTGGGGAAAATGACCACAGTCTTCGGAAATGTATTTCGGGTCGGAATTGGCGGCACTGAGCGGAAGCGCCCACTCGTTTTGCGGCAAGCGGCGCTCAATTCCTCGCGCGCAGCCCGCCGGCCGTAGGGGCGCATGGAGATCGAGCTGGCGCTTCGAGCGACCCAAACGCATCGCCGCCGGCCCCTCCCGAAGCCGGCGGCGGGCAGTCGCTGAAA
>CAYYVB010000508.1:0-1402 GCA_964475035.1 uncultured Opitutaceae bacterium
GCGCTTGGTCGACGCGCTCCCCGGAGGAGCCGACCTCGAGCTGCCGCTCAACGGCGACCGCGCACACATCCAAGGGCTCGAGGCCGAGTGGCAATACCAGTTCCTCTCCGCACCCGCGCCCTTCGACGGATTCGGCTTCGCCGTCAATGTCACCCTCACCGACGGCGAGGCCAAACCCGGCGCGGCCCGTCCGGGTGAGACGATCCGTTTCCTTGGTCAGTCCGACCTGCTCTACAACGCCGCGCTGACTTACGAGAAGAACGGCCTCTTTCTCCGCCTCGCCGCCAACTTCCGCAGCGACTATATCCTGCTCTACGGCGGCGATCGCAACTCGGATGTCTATGTCGAGGACGGTTTCCGCCTCGACGCATCCGCCAGCTACAAGTTCTCCGACCGGATCACAGTCTTCGCGGAGGCGTCCAACCTCACCGATGATCCCTTCCACGCTTCCTTCGACGTCAGCAACCGGCTGCGGCAGGCCGAGTATTACTCCTGGTCCGCCAATCTCGGCGTGAAACTGAGTTACTGAGCCAGCCTCATCGCTTGACCATCACGCGCAACCTCCTGCCAGAGGCCGGCCGGGCTTGCCTGGCCTTAGCCTTCGGCCTGCTTGCGCCACGCACGGTGCCCGCCGCCGACGAGGCCGGCGGGGCACGCTGGGCCTGGGTGGGAGCGGTCACGCCCACCGCCGCCATCGTGAAGGCCCGTTTCCCCGGGGACACGGCGGAGCCGCTGCTGCTCACGCCAAGCGGGGTGGTAACGCTCCGGCTTGCGCCGGCGCGCGTCGAACCCGTGGCCGACGGAGTGATCGCCACCTACGTGCTCGCCGACCTAGCCCCCGCTACCGTCTGCCGCTATCGCGTCGGCGGCCTCGAGGGCCGCTTCCGCACCTTTCCCGCCGGGCCCGCGTCCTTCGCCGTCGCCTTCGGCTCGTGCGCCCGCACCGCGTCGGAGCACCCGGTGTTCGCCGCCATCGGGCGGCGCGAACCACTCCTCTTTTTGCACACCGGCGACCTGCACTACGAGGATTTGCAGGCCACCGATCCCGGATCACATCTCGCCGTTCTCGATCGTGTGCTCGGCGCGCGTCCGCAAGCCGGTCTGCATCGCGCCACCGCCTTCAACTGGATTTGGGACGACCACGACTCGGCCGCCAAGTCACCCGACACTCCGGCCCACCGCGCCGCCGCGCTGCGCGCCTATCGCCTCGCCGTGCCGCACTACCCGCACTCCACCCACACACTCGGCCACGCCTTTACCGTCGGGCGCGTGCGCTTCATCGTCACCGACGCCCGTTCCGGCCGCGACCGTGCGCGCGGCACGATGCTCGGCGACGCGCAAAAAGCCTGGTTCAAGGCCGAGCTGCGCGCCGCCGCGACCTCGGCCGCCTTGATGGTGTGGG
>CAYYVB010000508.1:1412-2155 GCA_964475035.1 uncultured Opitutaceae bacterium
TCGCGCCGGAGCGCGCGGGCGCGGATCATTGGGGCGGCTTCGCCGCCGAGCGCCGCGAGCTGGCCGCGTTGATCGAGGAGCTGGGCCCCGGACGCCTCTGCATGCTCAGCGGCGACGCGCACATGCTGGCGATCGACGACGGCCGCCACAACCGCTACGGGCCGTCGGCGCGCCCCTCGTTTCCCGTCTTCCACGCCGGCGCGCTCGACCAGCACGGGTCGGTGAAAGGAGGGCCCTACAGCCGCGGCACTTTTCCCGGCGGCGGCCAATTCGGGTTGATGCAGGTGATTGACGAAGGCGGCGAAACGATACGTGTCGTCTGGACCGGCCGAAACGTGCGCGACGAAACCATCGTGCAACACCAGTTCGCCGTATCCAGCCTGCCCGCCTCGACCGCCACTTCCCCGCCATGACCGATGACATTCCACCCGGCGCGACCCGCCTTGAGCTTTGGCTCGGAAATCAGGGTCGGAGAATCGGACTGATCGCCGCCCCAGTCGTCTTCATTGTCTTGCTGGTTGCGCCCTTGCCCGGCCTGACGGCTCCCGCTCATCGTCTGCTGGCCGTGGTCGGCTTGGCCACCGTGCTGTGGGTGACGGAGGCCGTGCCCCTCGCCGCGACCGCCTTATTGGCGCCCGCGCTCTGCGTTGTGTTCGGGGTCGGCGGGGCGGGCGCGATCTTCGCGCCGTTCGGCAGCCCGACCACGTTTCTCTTCATCGGCATGTTCATCGTCGGGCTGGCCA
>CAYYVB010000509.1:0-2154 GCA_964475035.1 uncultured Opitutaceae bacterium
CGCTGGGGATGAGCTTCACGACGTCCTCGGCGGACATCGCGCGGTTCTTCCAATCAGGGAGGGCTGAGTTCATCGTGACCCAGCAAAGCCATTGCCGCCGATCCGGGCAACGTCGCTCAGTGGGCGAAAAATGAGGAAGGCTGGGCGGATTTTGCCGCCCCCGGTGAAGTTGCCTTAGCGTAGGGCCGGTCGCAGACGGACCCTAGTCTCCGGCCGTTGACGGATCACGCCCCGGCGAGGGCATCCTTGTAATGCCGGCGGCACATGGCGACGTAGCGCTCGTTGCCGCCGATCTCGACTTGCGCGCCCTCCTTGACGGCGCGGCCGTCGGGGCCGACGCGGAGGTTCATCGTGGCCTTGCGGCCGCAGTGGCAGATGGTCTTCAGCTCGGTCAGGTCGTCCGCCAGCGCCAGCAACGCCGCGCTGCCGGGGAAGAGCTGCCCTTGGAAATCCGTGCGCAGGCCGTAGCACAGCACGGGAATGCCGAGCCGGTCGGAAACGTCCGTCAACTGCTCGACCTGCGCGCGGGTGAGGAATTGCGCCTCGTCGACCAGCACGCAGGCGACGGGGTGGGCGGCGTGCGCGGCCTTGACGTGGGCGAACACGTCCTCGTCCGGCGGCAACGGCATGGCGTCCGCATGCAGGCCGATGCGCGACTGGATGCGCCCGAGCCCGGCGCGCGTGTCCACCGCCGGCACGAAGAGCAGCGTGTGCATGCCGCGCTCGCGGTAGTTGTAGCTCGATTGGAGGAGCACCGTGGATTTGCCGGCGTTCATCGCCGAGTAGTAGAAATAGACTTTCGCCATGGGACGCGGGAGGTTGCGGACGCGGGGCAGTTCAGACTAATTCCAGCACGCGGGCGAGCGTGTCGTTGATGACATGCTGGGCGGCCTGGGCCACGGTCGGGCTCTTGGGTTGGAACGCGAACGACTTGCCCGCGGCGCGCAGCAGGCAGACGTCGTTCTCGCTGTCGCCGACGGCGAGCACCTGCGCGGGCTTGAGCCCCAGGCGGTCGGCGAAGTGATGGAGAACATTCAATTTGCAGACGGGATGCGCCTTGCAGCCGCGCCGGTGGCGCGTGGCCGGTGCAAGCGTCACGCGGCCGAGCGCCTGCTCGCCGCGGAAGCGCATGAGGTTGGCGATGCAGAAATCGGCGAACACCCGCCGCCGCACGATGCTGCCGGCGAGGTGGTAGCTGTCGGTGCAGACTCCGACCATGTAGCCGCGCTTGCGCAGGCCGACGACCATCTCGATCGCGCCGGGGTTGAGCGGGAGCTGGCGGGCGACGTCGGCAAAGGTCTGCTTCGGCACGCCCTTGAAGACGGCGGCGATGCGTCGCGCACGCTCCGACGGATCGAGGTCGTGGCGGTCCAGCAGGACCGCGAGTTGGTCGCTGCGACCGGTCCGCTCGGCCAAGGCGACGGCGAAACGGCCGGCGACGAGCGTCCCGTCCATGTCGATGAGCGCGAGCTTGTCGGCGCGCTGCACGAGGTTGACGACGCGGTTGAGGTCGGTGGCGCGGCGCACCCGGTCGCGTTCGCGCGTCTCCTTGACGAACATGGCCTGCAGCCGTCCCCACTCGGCGGCGCGTTCGACGATGGTGCGCGCGACCTGCGTGGCCATCTCGCCGAGCGCGTCGAGCGACTGGCTGTCGTGCTCGAGCCGGCCGATGTCGACCTCGACGATGCGGGCTTTCGCCGCGGCGGCGTCGATGAGCAGACCGATGTCAGCGCCGTAGTCGTTCTCGAAGCGGAGTTTTTTCAACAGGCTGCGGCGCGCGGCCATGATGCCGCCAAGCGGCTGGTTGAAGTGCGCGAGCTCGGGAAAATAAGTGCGCAGGAGCGGACGCGCCGTCAGCACGGTGACGCGGCCGGCGGCGCGGGCGAAGCGGGCTTTCACGAAATCGCCGTAGCCGAGCAGGAGAGGGGCGGCCATGTGGTCGATCAGCTCGTCGTTTAGGCCGTGCAAGTCGCCGTCGAGATAGAGGATGAGATCGTGTTGCGCGGCGAGCAGTCCGTCCTCCATCGAGGCGCCCTTGCCCATCATCGAGCTGGTGATGACTCGGGCACCGGCGCGCGCGGCGAGGTCGGGGGTGCCGTCGTGGGAGCCGTCGTCAACTACGAGCACCTCGCCGACGAGGGGGTTCTTGCGGGC
>CAYYVB010000510.1:0-2151 GCA_964475035.1 uncultured Opitutaceae bacterium
CATGACCGCCGGCAACCGGACCATCCTCGTCGTCGAGGACGAAGCCTCCATCGCGGAGACCGTCATCTACGCGCTGCGCACCGAGGGCTTCGCGCCGCTCTGGCGCAGCACGGGCCGCGAGGCGCTTGCCGCGCTCGCCGAGCAGCCGGCCGCGCTCGTCGTGCTCGATGTCGGCCTGCCGGATATGAGCGGTTTCGACGTCTGCCGCGAGTTGCGCCGCCGCGCCGCCACCGTGCCCGTGATCTTCCTCACCGCGCGCAGCAGCGAGGTCGACAAGGTCGTCGGCCTCGAACTCGGCGCCGACGATTATCTCGTCAAACCCTTCAGCCCGCGCGAACTCACCGCGCGCATCCGCGCCATCCTTCGCCGCGTGACGACCGCTGCGGAGCCGCTCGTCCCATCCGTCGCCTCGGGCGGACCCTGGCGCCACGACGCCGAGCGCTGCCGCATCAGCTACCGCGGCCGCGCGCTCGAACTCACGCGCAACGAATACCGCCTGCTCGCCGCGCTCGTGGCCGCGCCGGGCCGGGTGTTCTCGCGCGAACAGCTTCTCGACGCCGCGTGGGAGGATCCCGGCGCCGCCACCGACCGCACGATCGACGCGCACGTGAAGCTCGTGCGCGCCAAGCTCCGCGAGGCCGCGCCGGAGCACGACCCGATTGTGACGCACCGCGGGCTCGGCTACTCGTTGCGCGACGAGGCGTGAGGATCCGCACGCTCATCTTCGGCGTCTATTTCGGCGTCTCGGCGCTCGGCTTCCTCGTCGTGCTCGGCCTCGCCCTGCGCGACGTGCGGCTCCGCTACATCGAGTCGATGCGGCGCACGCTCGGTGACACGGCGGCCTTCCTTGCCGCGCACGCCGCCAACGGCCCGTCCGGCGAGGACTGGGTCGCCCGCGTGGCGCAATTGCCCGAACGCGCCGAACTGCTCCGCCTCTTCGCCTGCGACCGCGAGGGACGCGTGATCTTCGACGCCGCGGGCCACGACACCGGCCAGCTCTACGCCTGGGGCATGACCGGCGGCGGGCGCGCGGCCTCGGAGAATTATTCCATCCACAACGTCGCCATCGTCGGCCACGAGCTGCGCGTGCGCGCGGCGGTGCGGCGCGACGGCGAACTGCTCGGCTGGGTCGGCGTCGGCCGTCCGCTCGCGGCCGTCCTGGAAGGCGTCACCCACGCGCAATGGCGCATGGTCTGGTGGGCGGGCACGATCGCATTTGCGATGGTGCTGATCGGCTGGTGGGTCGCGGCGCAGCTCGCGCGTTCGATCGAGCGCCTGACCGCGCATGCCCGCGCCGTGCGCGACGGCGGATCGTCGCGTGCCCCGGGCTCGCGCGCCAAGGAGATTGCGGAGCTGGCGCAGGCCTTCGACGAGATGCGCGAGGCGCTCGAAGGCCGCCGCCAGGCCGAGCGCTACCCGCAGGCGCTGGCGCACGAGGTCAAGGCCCCGCTCGCGGCGATCCGCGGCGCGGCGGAGCTGCTCGACGAGGCGATGCCGCCGGAACAGCGCGCGAAGTTCCTCGCCAACATCCGCGCCGAGGCGGCGCGCATCCACGCCATCATCGAGCGCCTGCTCGAACTCTCGTCGCTCGAAGCGCGGAAGACGCTCGAGCAAGCCGAACCGATTTCCGCCGCCGCGCTCGCCCGCGAGGCGGTGCAGATCATGCAGGCCGCGTTCGACGCCGCGGGCGTGACACTCGACGTTGCGGTCGCGGGCGATGTGACCGTGCGCGGCGAGCGCGTGCTGCTGCGCGAGGCGTTGGTGAACCTGTTGCAAAACGCGCTCGATTTCTCGCCGGCGCAGGGGCGGGTGACGCTGCACGTCGAGCGTGCCGTCGATGGGGGAGCGGCTTGGTCCGTCGAGGACAATGGTCCGGGTGTGCCGGATTACGCGCTGCCGCGGGTGTTCGAGCGATTCTACTCGCTCCCGCGTCCAGCCACGGGCCGCAAGAGCACGGGTCTCGGTCTCGCGCTCGTGCGTGAGATCGCCGAGTTGCATCGCGGCGGCGTGACGCTGGAGAACCGCGCCGAAGGTGGCGCGCGCGCGAAGTTTTGGGTGAGCGAGTAGGTGCGTGGATTTTCGCCGATGGGTTGTGGGTAGGGCGAACCCTCCGGGTGAGCCGCGGCTCGGCGGGGACGCCTCGCCCTACCT
>CAYYVB010000511.1:0-2142 GCA_964475035.1 uncultured Opitutaceae bacterium
CAGTTGCCCTCCTCCTGGCCGGGGACGATCTGGTTGACGAGCATCGGGCAGAGGGCGTTGACCGACTCCTGCGTCGTGGCACCGCCGGCTTTGCTGATGACGACGTGGTGCGTCATGAGCAGCTCGGGGATGCGGTCGGTCCAGCCGAGCACCTCGGCGTGCGCGGGGGCGCCGCGGCAGAGGTCGCGGAGGCGGCGTTGGAGGACGGCGTCGCGGCCGGCGGTGAACGTGATCTGCCAATTCGACCAGAGCAGGAGGTGCGCGGCGGTCTCGAGCGCGCGGGTGCGGCCGGAGTTGATCATGTAGAGGATGCGGCGCTGGCGCGTCGTGGCCGGGTCGGGCGGCTGGAGCCGCGGGTCGCGGTCGGCGAAGGCGGGGGCGACGGGGAAGCCCGACACTTCGACGCGGTCCGGCGCGAGGCCGGCGGCGTGGAGCAGGGCGGCGGAGTCGGCGTCGGTGACGAACCAGCGTTCGGACGGCGCGCGAAACCAGAGCGAGTTGATGCTCAGTGCGTCGGTGACGACGGTGAACACGGGCGGCACGGCGACGCCGGCGGCGCGGAGTTCGGCGAGCAGCCAAGGATAGACCGGGTAGGTGCAGCAGAGCGCGTGCGGTTGTTTTTCCCGCAGGAGGCGCGCGAGGAGGCGGGCATGGCCGGGCAGGGCGCGGAGCAGGCGCGGGGCGAGCGGCGAGCGGTCGAGCCAGCGGTAGGCGGCGGCCCAGAGGCCGGGCGCGTGGTTGATGAGCCGCAGGTAGGCCGTGCGCGCGACGCGGTCCAGGCGTGGCGCGCGCAACGTGAAGAGATCGACGAGCTCGGCCTCGGTGCCGGGTTGTTCGAGGAAGGCGGCGCGCAGGGCGCGGGCGGCGCTGTTGTGTCCCTCACCGTAGCTGGCGGTGAGGATCAGGATGCGGGGCATGGGAGGCGGGGCGCGCCGGTTGAGGTTGAGGGCTGAGGATGAGGGGGCGTTCGCTGGGCGATTTCAGGATTTCGCGATCTCATGGCTGCGTCGCTTTTTCCTCTTTCTCTCTGCTGCTGTTCGGAACGCGGCCGCGGCGGTCGGGCGCCCGGGGAGAAAGATCAAGAGAAAGAAGAAAGAGGAAGAGTCAGGGCGGGCGGGAGCGTCTCGGGCTCGGGTTCGTCGGCGGTGGCGTCGGCGGGGCTCATCGGGAAGCGCTGCGCGAATTCCTTGAAATCGATCAGCTCGAAGCGGCCGTCGTGGTGCTCGACGATGGCGCTGAGCGATTCGACCCAGTCGCCGGAGTTGAGGTAGTGCACGCCGTCGATGCGCTTGTCGGCCGGTGTGTGGATGTGGCCGCAGATGACCCCGGAGCAGCCGCGGCTGCGCGCGAGAGCGGCGACCTGTTCCTCGAACTTGCCGATGAAGCTCACGGCCTGCTTCACGCGCGCCTTGATGGCTTTGCTGAGCGAGAAATATTCCTTCCCGCGCAGGGCGCGTAGCCAGTTGTAGGCGCGGTTGAGGCGCAGGAGGAGCGCGTAGCCGGCGTCGCCGAGGTGGGCGAGGAAGACCATGTTCTTCACCACGCCGTCGAACACGTCGCCGTGCAGCACGAGGTAGCGGCCGTGGGCGTTCTCGAGCACGTAGTCCTCGACGAGCGCGATCCGCTCGAACTGCATCGGGAGCAGGCGCGCGAGGAAGTCGTCGTGGTTGCCGCGGAGGTAGACGACCTCGGTGTCTTTCTTCTGCACGAGCGTGAGGACGCGGCGGATGAAGCGCGTGTGGGACTTCGTCCAGCGGCCGTCGCGGCGCAGGCGCCAGCCGTCGATGATGTCGCCGTTGAGGATGAGCCGCTCGCAGCGGACGTGTTTCAGGAAATGCGTCGCCTCGTCGGACTTCGAGTGCGGCGTGCCGAGATGCACGTCGGAGAGGATGGCGGTGCGGACGTGGAGAACGGGCCTCGTCATGATGGCGGAGTGCGGAGGGCGGGGGACGGAATGAGGGCGCTGCGCGGTGCGGTGGGGGCGGGCGTCTGCGGGGCGCGGTCGCGGTGCGGGGTTTCGGCGGCGGCCTCGGCGAGGTCGCGGGCGAACCCGTCGATCACATTGTCCCACGAGAGTTCGAGGGCGGTGGCGCGGCCGGCGGCGGCGAGCCGCGCGCGCCGGGTGGGGGAGCGGATGAGGTC
>CAYYVB010000512.1:0-2136 GCA_964475035.1 uncultured Opitutaceae bacterium
TGCCCTTGAACATCAGGTGCTCGAGCAGGTGCGTGGCGCCGGTGGTGCCGGTGACTTCATTGCGCGAGCCGACGCGATAGGTGACCATGAAGGTCACGACCGGCGCGGAGCGGTCGGGCATGAGGAGGACTTGAAGGCCGTTGGCGTCGAGGCGGTATTCGTCGATGCCGCCGGTGGAGCGGACAGGCGAGAAGCCGGGCACGGCCGGCGGGTTGGCCCACGCCGTCAGGGCGGCGAGAGCGGTCAGCGCAAGGAGGAATCTTTTCATCGGGTGAGGTGGGGATTTCTTGGCGGAGCGGCGTGCAGCCGCAGGCTGAATCGGTCGAATGGTTCGCCGCCGGTGTTGAACGGCGCAGGGAGGACGACGACGTTTTCGCGGGCACTTCGAAACGGCAACGCGCAAAAATAAGCGGTTGCGCGCGCGCGCGGCGTGGCAAGCGTGTGCGCTTCCCCGCTTTTACCCCATGAAGCCAACCGTTTCTTCCGGTGACCGTCGCGGCCGCGCGTGGTCGCGTCTTGCCCTCCCGCTGCTGGGCGCAGCGCTCGTCCTCGCCCCGGCCGCCGTCGCGGCGCCGCGCACGAGCACCGTCCCCATCGAAGGCCTGCGCAACGCCAGTCCGCGCACGCACGCCCTCATCAACGCCCGCCTCGTCGTCGCCCCCGGCCAAGTCATCGAGCAAGGCACGCTCCTCGTGCGCGATGGTGTGGTCATCGCCGCCGGTCCCGCGGTGACGGTGCCGGCGGACGCGCGGACCTGGGATGTCGCGGGCGCGACGGTTTACCCCGGATTTATCGAGAGCTACTCGACCGCGTTCCTCCCCGACGCATGGAAGCCCGCCGCGCCCGGTGGCGGTGTGGGCACGCGCAGCCCGTTCTTCGCGGCGGGTGCGGCGGCGCCGACATCCACCGACGGCGGCGCGCGCTCTTGGAATCCGCGCGTCACTCCCGAGCGCGCCGCGGCCGAGGTGCTGACGGCCGATGTGCGCACCACTGAGCGTCTGCGCGGTCTTGGCTTCACGGTCGCCCACGTGGTGCCGGCGCGCGGCATCCTGCGCGGGCAAAGCGCACTCGTCTCGCTGAGCGGCGCACCGTTCAACGCGAGCCTGGTGCGCGCCAACGCGGCGCAGGTCGCGGCGTTCGAGTTCGGCGGATTTTTCGATGCGGCGGCGCGCTACCCGACTTCGCTGATGGGCTCGATCGCGCTGCTGCGTCAGACGCTGGCCGATGCGCAATGGCACCTGGCTGCGCTGGAGGCCCACACGCGCACGGCCGGCGTGGGCGCCGAGCGCCCCGAGGCCAACGCGGCCCTGGCCGCGCTCGCCCCGGTCGTGCGCGGCGAGCAGCTCCTGCTCGTCGAGGCGCAGGATGAGCTCGATGTCGAGCGCGCCCAAAAGGTCGCGCACGAATTCAAGGCCCGCCTCGCCGTCCGCGGCAACGGCACCGAGTATCGCGTGCTCCCTCTGCTCGAGCGGGCCAAGACGCCGGTTGTGCTGCCGCTGAATTTCCCCGAAGTCCCCGAAGTCGAGACGCCGGAAAAGGCCGCCGACGTGTCGCTCGACCAGTTGCAGCATTGGGAACTCGCGCCATCCAATGCCGGCCGCCTCGTCGCCGCGGGCGTGCCCGTGGCGCTGACCACGGCGGAGTTGCGCCGCGAGTCGGAGTTCTGGTCGCGCGTCCGCAGTGCCGTGAAGGCTGGCCTCCCCGCCGACCAGGCGCTCGCCGCCCTCACGACGACGCCAGCGTCTCTCTTCGGCGTCGCTGCCACGCACGGCACGCTCGAGGCGGGCAAAACCGCCAACGTCGTCGTCGCGCGCGGCGACCTGTTCACCAGCGACGAGGCTGAGATCGAACTGGTCTTCGTGGACGGCGATCCCTTCGAGCTCGACGCATGGGACCGCTTCGACGCCCGCGGCGCGTGGGCGCTGACGTTCAACGGCGCCGCCGGCCCCGGGGAGCTGATCGTGCGCGGCGCCAAGGCCAGCCGCGTTCGCGCCAAAGCCGGCGGCAAGGATGTGACCGTCGCCGCGCAAAAGGAAGGCGTCGTGCTTTTGGCTCCGGCCGAATTGTTCGGCGGCGACCAAGGGGTCGTGCGCCTCGCCGCGACGGGCAGCGGCGACGCGCTGACCGGCACGCTCA
>CAYYVB010000513.1:0-2131 GCA_964475035.1 uncultured Opitutaceae bacterium
CCGCCGGCCTTGGTGCCGCCGCCGGACATCTTGAAGCCGCCGAACGGGTGGCGCTGCACGATCGCGCCGGTGTTGCCGCGGTTGATGTAGAGGTTGCCGACGAGGAACTCCTCGCGCGCGCGCTCGATGGCCTTCGGGCTGCGCGAGAAGAAACCGCCGGTGAGCGCGTAGTCGTTGTCATTCGCCATCGCGAAGGCCTCGTCGAGGTCCTTGGCCTTCAGGATCGCGACAACCGGGCCGAAGATCTCCTCGCGGACGATCTTGTGGTCGGGCTTGCAGCCGGTGAACACGGTCGGCGGCACGTAGTAGCCGCCGCTCGCGATCTGCTCGGGCGTGAGCTTGGCCTGCCAGGCGAGCTTGCTCTCCTTCTTGCCGGCCTCGATGTAGCCGAGGATCGACTTCTGCGCGGCCTCGTCGATCACCGGGTTGACGATCGTGCCGGGGAGCGTCGGGTCGCCGACCGGGAAGGTCGGGCACGCGGAGAGGAAGCGTTCGACGAACTTGTCGTAGACGCCCTCGAGCACGATGAGGCGCGAGAGTGCGGAACACTTCTGGCCGGCGAAGCCGAACGCGCTGTAGAGGCACGCCGGGATCGCCTCGTCGATGTCCGCGTCGTTGTCGATGATCATGGCGTTCTTGCCGCCCATCTCGCAGACGACCTTCTTGAGGTTGAGTTGGCCGGGTTTGGTCTTGCCCGCCTCCTCGTAGATGCCGAGGCCGACCTCGCGCGAACCGGTGAAGGCGATGAAATCGATCTTCGGATGCGCCACGAGGTGCGCGCCCGCGTCGGCGCCGGAGCAGGGCAGGTAGTGCAGCGCGCCCGCGGGCACGCCGGCCTGCACGAGGATGTCCATCAGGAACGCGCCGATGATCGAGGTCTGGCGCGCCGGTTTGATGATCATGCAATTGCCCGCGACGAGCGGCGCGACCGTGAGGCCGGTGAGGATCGCGAGCGGGAAATTCCACGGTGCCACAGACACGCCGACGCCGCGCGGCGTCCAGACCTGCACGCAGTCTTCGCCCGGCACCTTTTGCGTGACGACGGGCTTGGCCATGCGGCGCATCTCGATCGCGTAGAAGCGGAGGAAATCGATCGCCTCGGAGGTGTCGGCGTCAGCTTCGACCCAAGGCTTCGCGGCCTCGAGGATGAGGAGCGAGTTGATCTCCATGCGGCGCGATTCCATGAGGTCGGCCGCGCGCTCGAGCATCTTTGCGCGGTCGTCGACCGGCGTGGCGCGCCACTTCGGGAAGAACGCGACGGACGCGGCGACGGCGTCCTCGGCGTCCTGCACCGTGCCCTTGGCCCAATAACCGACGACCTGCGCGGGACGGGCGGGGTTGACGGAGGGCAGGAACGGGCGGTCGGTGACCTTCTTGCCGTTGATGATGACGGGCCACTTCTTGCCGAGCTGCGTCGCCTCGAACTGCTTCAGCGCGGCGCGCTGCTTCTCGCGGTTGGCGGCGAGGGTGTAGTCGGTGTTGGCGGCGTTGACGAACGAGCCGGCCGGGCGCGGCTTGCGGGCGAGCGGTTCGGTGGCAGTGGCGAGGGCGTTGACCGGGTTGCCGAGGAGCTGCTCCTTCGAGGCTTCGCCCATGTTCTTGATGCGGAGGAAGCCCTCGTTCGAGGTGTTCTCGAGGAGGCGGCGCACGAGATACGCCATGCCGGGGAGGAGTTCGCCGATGGCGCTGTATTCGCGGACGCGGTGGCCCATCTGGAGGAGCGCGGCCTTGAGCTCGTCGGCCATGCCGTAGAGCGCTTGGAACTCGTAGTGCTTCGGGTGCACGCCGAGGCGCTCGGCCTGCACGATGGCGTGGGCGCAGGAGCGGACGTTGTGCGAAGCGAAGTTGCAGGTGATGATGTCGGCGTTCTCGAGCAGGAAGACGGTGAGCTTCTCGTAGTTCGCGTCAGACTCGGGCTTCTTCTGCCAGACCGGAATCGGCCACTCGCGGGCCTGCGCGTTCACGGTCTCGTAGTCCCAGTAGGCGCCCTTCACGAGGCGGATGTTGAGCGGGCGCTTGTTCGTGCGTGCCCAAGTGACGAGGTCGCGGAGATCGGCTTCGCAGTCGCGGAGATAAGCCTGCATCGCGATGCCGGCGTGCGGCGCGGTGCGGAACTCGTCCTCCTCGAAGA
>CAYYVB010000514.1:0-1775 GCA_964475035.1 uncultured Opitutaceae bacterium
TGGTCAACGCCGGCCACGGCATCAACTACGTCAACATCGCCGAGGTCCGCACCATCCCGCACCTCCACGAACTCAACATCGGCCACAGCATCATCTCCCGCGCCCTCTTCACCGGCATCGAGGAAGCCGTCCGCGAGATGAAGGCACGCATGAATCCCTGAAAGGTTTCCCAAGGAGCATACGGCAGGAGAACGGGGTTTTCTTTCCGCGTGTTCCGTGTATCTCGTGAGCCACCCTTGATGAACATCGTTCTTCCCCCCGGCGGCGTCCTCATCGGTCTCGGCTGCGACATCATCGAGACCGAGCGCATCCGCAAAGTCCTCGAGAAGCACGGCGAGCGCTTCCTCAAGCGCGTGTTCACCGACGAGGAGCGCGCCTACTGCGGCAGCCTCGGCCACCCGCACAAGCACTACGCCGCGCGTTGGGCCGCGAAAGAGGCCGTGTCGAAATGCTTCACTACCGGCATCGGTCCGCACCTCGATTGGACCTCAATTTCCGTCTATCACGGCAGCCGCAAGGAGCCGCTCGTGCGTCTCGACGAAAAGGCCACCGCTTTGCTCCACCAAGTCGGTGCCACCCACGTCTGGCTCAGCCTCTCGCACATCGACACCCACGCCATGGCCGTCGCGGCCCTGGTGAAAAACGGCTGATCCTCGCGTCTTCATCCCGGGTCGACGAATCGTGGCAAACTGACCATGGCCTCACACTCGCGAAACTTGGCCCCAGTCTGGATCACGCTCGGTTTCGCCGCCGGCGCGGCCTTCAGCTGGCTGGTCTCGGGCGAATCTCCCTCGAAAGTCCGGGGGGCGCCGCCGAGCGAATTGAAATCCGAGCCTGCTCCGCCTGCGACGATCAGCCTGGTGGCCTTGGAGCAGAATTTCCGGCGCTGGGGCGGCTACGCTGTCTGGGAGGATGACTGGACCGAGTTCGCCGCTCGGGAAGCACGGCCGGATCGACCTTTGCTTTTCGTGCAGGTCCGGCGGGCAAACGGTAATTTCTATTTTCGCACCATTCCGAAGCTCACGCGTCCGGTGATCGACCACGGGCCCCGCACCAACTTGCCTTTCGCGTTCACCGAGCCGGCATGGATGCGCGAGGCCTTTTACCGCGATAACCCGGACTACGACCGAAATCAGGAGCCCCTTGTCGAAGTGCCACCGCGTGCACCCGAAAGGTTCGCCCTGCAGCCGCCCAGGCCGCCCACAGCCCAGCCGCGCTTCAGCAAATTGACCCCGGGCGAGTGATCCTCATTGCAGTCACCATGATGACCGCCGGCACTTTGCACCCGATCCTCTCTTGCGCTGCGGCGAGGCAACTCGAGACGCGCCTGCTCGCGACCGAAGCCGCCGAGTGGGATGCGATGCAACAGGCCGGAGCGGCGATCGCCGTTGCGTTGTCCGAGGACGCGCGCGAGATCGGTGGGCTGGGGGAGGAGCCGCGACTGCTCGTGCTCGCCGGCAAGGGCCACAACGGCGGCGACGCCCTCCTCGCCGCCGCGCGCCTGCTCGAAGCTCGTGCTCGCGGCGGGGTCGACGTCGTGTTCCCCTTCGGCGTCGTGGCGCTGCGCCCGCTGGCCCGACGCGCTTGGGAAAATCTGCAGCACGCCCTGCCCGGTCGCGTGCGCGTGCTCGATCTCGCGCAGCTCAAACACGAGTTCATCAGCTACGACGCCTGCCTCGACGGCGGGTTCGGTTTCCAATTCCGCCCGCCTCTCGACGATTCCGTCGCCGAACTCCTCGCCTGGGTGAACACACATCCACGCCTGCGCGTGCGGG
>CAYYVB010000514.1:1785-2129 GCA_964475035.1 uncultured Opitutaceae bacterium
GCCGAGCGGTCTTGGCGATGCGGGCAACGGCAAGACAGTCTTCCGCGCCGATTTCACGTATGCGACCGGGAGCGTGAAGGCCCCGCTTCTCGAACCGGCCAACGCGCCCTTTGTCGGCCGCGTGCGCTACCTCGACCTCGGATTTTTCCGGAGCGATACGCCCGTTTCTTCCACTGCCGTGCTGCGGTCGGAGATCCTTCGCCCGCTCGCGCAGTTGCGTCCCGCCCAAAGTGACAAGCGCACCTACGGACACCTGCTCATCGTCGGTGGCTCCCGCGCCTATCCCGGAGCCGTGCTCATGACCGTGCAGGCCGCGCTCCGCGCCGGCGTCGGGCTGATCACCG
>CAYYVB010000515.1:0-2110 GCA_964475035.1 uncultured Opitutaceae bacterium
CGACCGTCGGGAGCAGTTCGAGGAAGGTGCAGTTGTTCCACAGCACCTGCGCGAATCCCTCCATCGACCAATAGACGACCGTCAGCTTGCTCAGTTGCTGGATGAACTCCGGCATGAACGACGTGGGAAACCACGCGCCGCCGATCGCGCTCATCGTCAGCACGAGCAACGTCGCCAGGCCCTGCGCCGCCGCGGCCGTGCGCGTGACCGCCGCGAGCAGCATGCCGAACGCCGTGCACGCCACCGAAGCCGCGAGGCAGATGACGATGAGATTACCGAAGTTGGCCGTCACATCGATGCCGAACAGCACACGACCCGCGAAGAAGAGCGCAATCAACTGCACCAGTCCGACCGCGATGCCGAACAGGTATTTGCTCCAGAGCAGATGCGACCGGCGCACGGGCGCCGCGAGCAGACGCAGGAACAGGCCCGCCTTCTTCTCCTCGAAGAGCGAAGTCGCCATTCCGCTGAGCGAGAACAGCAGGAACATCATCGCCCAACCGCCGACGACGCGCGTCGCTCCGGCGTTCTTCACCTGCGTGCCGGCGAGCTGCTCGGTCTCGATCTTGATCACCCGGGAGAGAAAATCGCCGGCGCCGTTCGCGCTGCCCGAGCCCGTCGCGACGGCTCCGTCCGCTTGCGCCAGGCCGGGGATCTCGCCGCGGCGCATCGCCGCGCGCGTCTTCGCCGCGTCGAATCCGAAGGCGCGGCTGATCGCACCGGACATTTCGCCGTAGAAGCGTTCGGTCTGCTCCTCCCCGATGAACTCCGCCGCCTGCTTCCGCATCGACTGCATCAGCAGGGTCGGCGCGGCGGTGTAGACGGTCTTCTGCAGGAGACCGGTGACGGTCTGCGTCTCGATGTCGTTGCGCGGATTGGTGAGGAATTTCATCCGCAGCCCGAAGCGCGCGTCAGCGGTCGCGTCGGCCGGGAACACGAGCGCGAAGCGGTGGAAGTTCGCCTTGAAGCCCGCGCGCACGTCCGCCTCCGTCAGCGGCACCTCGCTCCCGTCCGGCTCGCGACGTGTCTCGACCACGCGGAACGCCTTCTCGCGCTTGAGCGCGGCGACGAGCGTGGCGATCTCGGGCGCGGCGCTCTCGTTCACGATCGCGAGCGGAATGCCGGTCGGCCCGCTGTCTGTGCGCGTGACGCCGAAGACGTGGCCGAAGATGTAGATCAGCACCACCGGCACCAGGAACGTCAGGCCGACGGCGACGCGATCCTTCGTGAAATTGAGGAAATCTTTTCGCAGCAAAGTGAGGACGAGGTGCATGGCGTTCATTCGCGGAGGGTTTTGCCGGTGAGGTGAAGGAAGAGATCCTCAAGCGTCGGGCGCTTGAGCTGGAAAATCCGGTCGGGCAAACCGGCTGCCTGCGCCGTCGTGAAGAACTCCGCGAGGCGCACGCCGCCGTGCAGGTGGATTTCCTGCATGTCGGCGGTGTCGCGCACCTGACCGAAGCGCGTCAACGCCGCGAGCGCCGCGGGCGGCACGGCGGCGCGGGGGAAACCCACGACTTCGCCGCCCGGCAGCCGCGCGAGCAATTCGTCGAGCGAGCCGAGCGCGAGGATGCGGCCGTGGTCGATGATGCCGATGCGCGAGCAGAGGCGCGTCGCCTCCTCCATGTAATGCGTGGAGTAGATGATCGTGAGACCTTCGCGGTTGAGGCGCTGGAGGAGGTCGAAGATGGCGTTGCGCGACTGCGGATCGACGCCGACCGTCGGTTCGTCGCAGAGGAGGAGCTTCGGTTCGTGGAGGAGGCTGGCGGCGAGATTGAGCCGGCGCTGCATGCCGCCCGAATAGGTCTTCACGGCGTGCTTGCGGCGGTCGGCGAGTTGCACGGCGTCGAGGCAGGCGTCGATGCGCGCGCGGAGCCTGGCACCGCTCAGGCCATAGAGCCGGCCGAAGAGGCCGAGGTTTTCCTCGGCGGTGAGATCCTCGTAGAGCGCTAGGCTCTGCGGCACGAAGCCGAGCGCGCGCACCGCGGCTTCGGGCCGGCCCGCGAGCGGCACGCCGTCGAGGTGGATGGCGCCGCCGTCGGGGGCGCGGAGGCCGGTGACGAGCGACATGAGCGTGCTCTTGCCCGCGCCGTTGGGGCCGAGCAGGCCGAAG
>CAYYVB010000516.1:0-1732 GCA_964475035.1 uncultured Opitutaceae bacterium
TCGGCAGGCCGAACGCCGCGTGCGCCCACAGGGCCTTGATGTGCACCATGCCGAGGACGTTGTCGCGGTGCTGGTGATAGACGGGGAAATGCGAGTGGCCGCTTGCGACGATCTTGCGCCAGTTGGCTTCATCGGGGTCGTCGATGTTGAGCCAGACCATCTTCGGGCGCGGGGTCATCAGCGCCGTGACGGGGCAGCGGTCGAGCGCCATGACGCCTTCGACCATGGCCTTTTCATCCTTATGGAACACGCCGGCGTGCAAACCCTGCTCGATGAGCGTGGCGACTTCCTCGTCGGTGATGGTGACCTTGGGTTGGGCGGCGGAGCCAAGGAGGCGGCTGAGCGTGTCGGTGCTGATCGTGAGCAACCACACGAAGGGGCGGACGAGTGCGGCGAAGAACGCCATCGGTTGCGCAAGCAGGATCGTCCAGCGCTCGGGGTTGGCGAGACCGAGGCGCTTCGGCACGAGTTCGCCGAGCACGATGGTGGCGTAGGTGATGACGACGACCACGGCGCCAAAACTGAGCGGGTAGGCGTATTCACCGAGGGTGGGGAAGTGCCCGAGCAGCCAGATGCTGATAGCCTCGGCGAAGACGGCACCCGAAAACGCACCCGCCGCGATGGCGCTCAGGGTGACGCCGACCTGCACGGTGGCGAGAAAGCGCGTGGGGTTCTCCGCCTGTTCCCAGGCCAGCCGCGCGCGCGCGTTGCCGTGGTCGGCTAGGGTCTTCAGCCGCGATTTGCGCGAGGAAACGAGGGCGATTTCCGCCAAGGCGAAGACGCCGTTCGCAATCAGCAGGAGGACAATTACGAACAGCTCGTTGGTCACCGAAGTCATGGAACGAGGCACTTTACGCCCGTCGACTCCGCCCGCAACCCTTAGCGCCGTTCTTTTGCCTAACGCCCCACCCACAAGGGGTTAGTGCGCTTCTTTCCGTGCATGGAGTGAAACTACTCCCCGGCCCGCCGGAAACGACTTCGCGTTCGACACACCCGGCTCCGGCCGTAGGGTGACGCGCACTTTTCCCCCGCTATGGCGAGTTCCTCCGACCCCAAACTGGCCAATCGCATCCTGCGCGGCCTTGTCATCGGCCTCGTGGCCGGCCTTCTCACCCTCGCGCTCGGCCGTGTCTGGCCCGACGCCCTCGCCTTCATGCAGAAGGTCTCCGTGCAGGTCTTCGACCCGCTCGGCCAGGTGTTCCTGCGGCTGCTGTTCTTCGTCATCATCCCGCTCGTCTTCGCCTCGCTGGCCGGCGGCGTGCTCCAGCTCGGCCGCCCCGACAAGCTCGGGCCGCTGGCCGGGCGCACCTTCCTCTTCTTCTTCCTCAACATGGGCATCGCGGTCGTGCTCGGCCTGCTCGTGATGAACGTCGTCCGTCCCGGCGACTTCATCGACGCCGAGACGAAGACGCGCATCCTCGCCGACTTCGGCGGCGCCGCGCAGACCCACGTCGTCAACCAGAAGCAGGCGCAGGCCGGCTTCACGCTCATGACGCTCGTGGAAATGTTCATGCCGCGAAATCTCTTCGGCGCCTTTGTCGGCAACAGCCGCGGCAGCATCGGCGACGTGCTCCCGCTCATCCTCTTCGCGATCCTCGTCGGCACGGTCGGCACTTCCTTCGCCGTCTCGCGCCGCGAGAAACTCCTCGAGGGCCTCGCCACCGTGCAGGACCTCATGACCGGCATCGTGCATCTCGCGCCGGCGTATGGGGAGGACGATTTCCGCGTCTGT
>CAYYVB010000516.1:1742-2104 GCA_964475035.1 uncultured Opitutaceae bacterium
CTCGCGCTGCGCCTCGCCCCCTACGCCGTGCCGGCGATGATCTACAGCGTCGTCGTCCGCGTCGGCATCGACATTGTGATCGCCCTCGGCGCCTTCGTGCTCAGCTGCATCGCCGTCATGGCCGTGCACCTCTTCGGCACGATGTCGCTCTGGCTCCGCCTCTGGACGAAGTGGCGCCCGCGCGCGTATTTCGCCGCGATCAAGGACGTGCTCGTCACCGCCTTCTCCACCAGCTCGAGCGCGGCCACCTTGCCCGCCGCGCTGCAGAACGCGACCGAGACGCTCAAGCTCTCGCCCAGCACCGCGGGCTTCGTGCTCCCGCTCGGCACGACGATGAACATGGCCGGCACCGCGCTCTTCGA
>CAYYVB010000517.1:0-2094 GCA_964475035.1 uncultured Opitutaceae bacterium
GCGTCTCGTCGAAGGTCGAGCTGACGACCTCGCCCTTGCAGTGGCGGCGGAAGTCGGTGACTTCCTCGGGGCGCTCGTCGATGAGCAGGATGATCAACTTCGCCTCGGGCGAGTTCGCCGCGATGGAGTTGGCCATGTTCTGCAGGAGAACAGTCTTGCCGGTGCGCGGCGGCGCGACGATCAGGCCGCGCTGGCCGAAGCCGACCGGCGTGATGATGTCGACCATGCGCATCGAGACGTCCTTCGCGCCCTGCATCTCGAGCCAGATGCGCTTGAGCGGATAATACGGCGTCAATTCCTCGAACGGCTTCACGCTGGAGATGCTGTCCGGTTGGCCGCCCATGACGTTGCGGATGCGCACGACGCTCGGGCAACGATCCGTGCCCTGCGGCGCCTGGACCTGCACCTCGACATGGTGACCGCGCTTGAGGCCGAGCTTCTTCACGAAGATCTCGGGCACGTAGGAATCCTCGGGGAAAAGCCGGTAGTTCGTGAACGGATGCACGACGAAACCGAACCCGCGGTCCGTCAGGTCAAGCCAGCCCTGGTCGAGCAGCGGGATCTTCTGCTCCGCCGCCGCCGCGAAGATCGCGGCGAGGAGTTGCTTGCGGTTCGGCACACCCTCGAAGGTCGCGCCGAGTGCGCGCGCCTTGGCCGAGAGGTCGGCGTGGCCGAGCGCGTAAAGTTCGTTGAGCCGGATCGGGTCGGCCTTCTTGGCCGCGATGTCGTCGGCCAGCGTCTCGAGCGCCCCGAGGTCGGCGAAGCGCGCGGGATCGGGCAGCTCGCCGAAATAGATTTCGCCCTTCGGCGGAGGAGGCTGTGGCGGATGCTTGGGCTGGCCGCCGTTGCCGCCGCCCGCGCCGCCACCACCGCCACCACCACCGCCGTGCTTGTTCCACTTGCCGCGGAATTTCTTGTCGCGCCAGCGGAACTTGCCGCCGCCGTGACCGCCTTGGAAGCCACCTTGGTCCTGGCCGCCGTCACCGCCGCCTTGGTTGCCTTGTCCACCGCTCTCGCCGCCTTGGTCAGACGCGGAGGAGGCGGGCGAGGAGGACTCGGCCGCGGGTGCGGCCGAGCGCTCAACCGCCGGGGCCGGCGCCGATTCATATTCGTGACGCGGCGAGGAGGCCGGCTGCGGTTCCGGCGCAGGCGCAGGAGCGGGTGCGGACGGAGGCGCGGATTCGATCGCGCGCGCGGCAGGAGCCGCGTCGCCGGCGTCGGCGGACTTGGCCGGTTTGCCGCGGGTGAGGCGGGAGCGCGTGCGCGTGCGTTTTTTCGGGGCGCCTTCGCTTTCGGGAGCGGACGCGTTGGAATCGGTGTCCTCGGAGGACTTCGGAGGCAGGGCCATGCGGTTGCCGGTCAGTGGATGGGGATGAGGGAGAGGCGACGGGCCAGTTCGCTGACTTGCTCGCGCAAAAACTCGAGGGTGCCGTCGTTCAGGAGGACGAAATCAGCCAACTCGCATTTTCGGGCCAGGGGCAGCTGCTTGGCGAGGCGCTGGCGGGCGATCCCGGGCGGGACACCACGTTGCTCCAGCCGCCGTAGTTGCAGGTCGGAGGATGTGGTCACGCAGACGGTGAAATCAAACCTATTCTCCAGCCCCTTTTCGAAGAGCAACGGCACCTCGACGATGAACTTCGTGTCGCGCGCCGCGGCGTAGATCGCCTCCCAGTGCCGCTGCAACTCCGGATGCAACAGGCCCTCCAGCCAGCGCAGCGCCTCGTCGTCGCGGAACACGATTTCGCCCAGCCGCGCGCGGTCGATCTGGCCATCGGCGGCGATCACGCCGTCGCCGCAACGCGCGCGCACGGCAGCGATGATGTCCGAACGGCGCAACAGCACGTCGCGCACGACCTGGTCGGCGTCGAGCCGGGTGAAGCCGTGTTCAGCAAACAGCGCCGCAGCGGTGGATTTGCCGCAGCCCATGCCTCCCGTCAGGCCGACGATCAGATTGCCTCCTTGGGCCATTCGTGCGCGCAGACAATGCGCTTGCTGACAGAGCGGCAAACCCTATTTCCGAATGACCCGAATGGCCCTGCCCCGAGCCATGTCTCTCAAGGATCCGAGCGCGACTGCGGCCCATTTTCGGGCGGT
>CAYYVB010000518.1:0-2091 GCA_964475035.1 uncultured Opitutaceae bacterium
GGCGTTAGGCCTTCTGGGCTTCGGTTTTCTTGGCGCGCTTCTTCGAGGCGTCGAAGCGGGACTGGAGCATGAGGTTCGAGACGTGGATCGAACCTTCGCGCTCGGCGATCTTGCCCTGGGGATTCTCCTGGGACTTCTTGAGGTGCTTCTTGATCATCGCGACGCCTTCGACGACGGCGCGGTTCTTGGCCGGGAGGACCTCGAGGATCTTGCCGGACTTGCCCTTGTGGGAGCCGGCGATGACGACGACTTGGTCGTTCTTCTTGATATGGAATTTTTGCATGGTCAGAGGACCTCCGGAGCGAGGGAGATGATCTTCATGTATTTGGCACGCAGCTCGCGGGCAACGGGGCCGAAGATGCGGGTGCCCTTCGGGTTGCCGTCTTCGCCGATGATGACGATGGCGTTGCTGTCGAAGCGGAGGTAGCTGCCGTCGGGACGGCGGAGGGGCGCCTTGGTGCGAACGATGACGGCCTTGTGGACCTCACCCTTCTTCACGGTGGCGTCGGTGCTGCTCTCCTTGATGTTGACGGTGATGATATCGCCGATGTGCGCGTAGCGGGTGTTCTGGCCGATACGGCCGATCATCGAGGCGCGGCGGGCGCCGGTATTGTCGGCGATGTCGAGAATGGAACGCATCTGGATCATGTGAGTGGTCTCCTGGTGCGGGTTCAGGCCTGGGAAGCGGCGGCCGTGTTGGCCTTCTTGGTCTTGGTCGGGACGATGGCGGCGACGTCGCTCTCGGAGACGGCGGTGCCGATCGGCTGGACGGCGGCCTCGACGACGCGGACGATGCGCCAGCGCTTCAGGCGGCTGATCGGGCGGGTCTCCATGACCTCGACCTTGTCACCGACCTTGGACTCGTTCTTCTCGTCGTGGACGTGGAGGACGGTCTTGCGGTTGATGACCTTGCCGTAGAGCGGGTGCGGGGTCTTGTAGGGGACGGTGACCTTGACGGACTTGTCGCCCATCTTGGAGGAGACGAAGCCGATCTCGGTCTTACGGGCGGCGTGACGTTGGTGAGTGGACATGAGCTTAGGCGGTTAGCGCTCGCGCGATCAGGCGGCGGCGGTCTTCTTGGCTTTCTTCTCGGTGAGAATGGTCTCGAGGCGGGCAATGTCCTTGCGGAGGACGCGGATCATATGCGGCTTCTCGACCTGGCCGGTGTGCTTGCGGAGGCGGAGTTGGAGGAGCTCGTTGCGGGTGTCGCGGAGCTTGGTGGTGATCTCGGCGGGCGAGAGTTCGCGGATTTCCTTGGAAGTCATGGTGACGTGTTCCTGTGGGTTAGACGGCGACGGCTTCGCGCTGGATGAAGCGGCAGCGGAAGGGCAGCTTGGCGTCGGCGAGGCGGAAGGCCTCCTTGGCGACGGTGGCGGGGACGCCGGCGAGTTCGAAGAGGACGGCGCCGGGCTTGATGACGGCGACGTAGTATTCGACCGGGCCCTTGCCCTGACCCATGCGCACTTCGGCGGGCTTCTTGGTCACGGGCTTGTGGGGGAAGACGCGGATCCAGAGTTTGCCCTTGCGCTTGAGGTGGCGGGCAATGGTGACGCGGGCGGCCTCGATCTGGCGGCCGGTCATGGGACCGCGTGAGAGGGACTGCAGGCCAAATTCGCCGAAGGCGAGGGTGTTGCCGCGCTTGGCATTGCCGGCGCGGGTGCCCTTCATCGTTTTGCGATACTTGGTGCGGGAAGGTTGGAGAGCGGACATGGCTGATGGTGGCTAAGGCTGGGAGCGCAGGGCTCGGAGCGGATTAGTTGGATTCGTCCTTTTTGCAGATCCAGCACTTGACGCCGATCTTGCCCCAGACGGTGCGGGCTTCGGCGAATCCGTAGTCGATGTTTTCGCGGAGGGTGTGGAGCGGGATGCGGCCTTGGCGCTGCCATTCGCGGCGGGCGATGTCGGCGCCGCCGAGGCGGCCGGAGCACTGGATACGGATGCCGTCGGCACCGAGCGACATGGCCATCTGCACGGCCTTCTTGATGGCGCGGCGGAAGGCGACACGGCGCTCGAGCTGGAGGGCGACGTTCTCGGCGACGAGCTGGGCCTCGATCTCGGGCTTCTTGACCTCCTGGATGTCGAGGAGGACCT
>CAYYVB010000519.1:0-2087 GCA_964475035.1 uncultured Opitutaceae bacterium
CCCCGAACCTACTGATTAAGAGTCAGCTGCTCTACCATTGAGCTAGGAAGCCAAAAAACAGAAGGTCCAAAAGTTTGAATCGGGGATGTCGTGTCAACACCATTCCCGGCCCATCGCGCGAGAAAAGCGGAGGACGTTCAATGGTGTAGATTTCGCGATGCGCCGGAGAAATTCCCCGTCCACTGTGGCAGCGGCAATTCCGGAGCGAGATGCAAACCCGGTGCCGCCGCCATCAGTCTCGGCACGGCATTCAGCAGGCAGGCAACCGTTGCCACATCGCCCGGCACCCCACCGGGCACACGCAATTCCAGCGGAGGCGTGCCCTCGAGGCTGATTTGGTCGTGTGGTTCCTCCACCCCGAGCGCCATGCGCAGATCGAGTTCGATCACTGCTTCGCCGACCCGCCAGCCGGTCGCTCGCTGATGAATCCCGCAGACTTCACCGGTCCGAACGCGGAAAAACTCCGAGCGCAGTTCCTGTTTCGCGACCACCGGCTCTCCCACCTGCGTGATCTCATCGAGCGACCAACCGAGTGCGTGCGCAAGCAACGCCACCGACTCCGGCAATCCCGCGTGGCCCGACCCACCCTGCCGCATTTTCTCGGCAAACTCCTCGAACGGCATGCCGCAGCCGATCTTTTCCTGCAGCGACCGCCGCCGCGTCGCCGCGTCGACTACCCGCTCCACGCGCATCCGCTGCACCGCGAGGCACAGTCCGCTCACGCACAGCGGCAACACATCCATCACGAAGCCCGGATTCACGCCCGTCGCCACGAGCCGCGCGCCTGTGTGCCGGCATAAACCGTCGATCTCGCGCGCGAGTTGAGGGGCCTTCAGCGCGGGAAAAACCAGCTCTTCACAACTCGACACCACGCTGATGCCCAGCTCGAGCGCCGGACGGATCTGCGGCACCGCCTCCAGCACACGTGACGAAGCCGCGTGCAGAATCAGGTCGGGTAGCGTCTCGCGGCACAGTTCCTCGAGATCGCGCGCGACGACAAGACCGTCGAGCGAGCCGAGCCCGGTCAGCTCCGTCAGAGTCCGACCCACCAAGTGAGGCGCGCGATCGACCGCACCGACGATCTCCAGCCCCGGATAACCGGCCGCTTGGCGAAGGGTCTCGAGTCCGATGGGACCCAGACCGAAGAGAGCGACTTTCACACGTTTCATCCGACAAAGAATCAGGCGAGGAAGGGATTGAAACGACGTTCGTTCGCCGCGGTCGACAGCGGACCGTGGCCGGGTGCGATGAGCACCTCGGCATCGACGGCCGCGAGCACACGCTGCGCGTGCTTCAATTGACGCTGACAACAAAAATACCCGCCGCCGAGCGAGCCGGCGAAGATCAGATCACCCGACACCAGTAATTCCCGCCGCCCCGGCCGGTCCGCACAGCCGATGAGGTAGCAGTTGTGCTCCGCCGCGTGACCGGGTGTGTGCAACGCCGTGATGGAAAATCCTCCCGCCTCCACCGTCTGTCCCTCGCCCAAGCCGAGACAACGCGGCCAGCGTCCGGTCGGTGGACCGTAGAAGTGCGTCAGCCCGTGGTCGGCCAGCACTGCTTCTAGTCCGCCGATGTGCTCCGCCTCATAGTGCGTGATGAACACCGCCGCGATTCGCTTGATGCGCGCCGGCCAGACGCGCCGCAATTCCTCCGGGCTCGCCCCCGTGTCGAACAAAACGCCGGAATCGCCGCCGTCCGAAACGAGATATGCGTTCGCCACGCCGACACCGAACGGCATCGCGAGCGGGAAAAGGCAGAACGGCAATCCGCCGATGCGCGGCCGCGGGTAAGCGCCCTGCGCAAGCGCGCAGAGACCGACCTCGTTCAGTCCGAGCACCTGCGCGAGTCGCGACAGCTCGGCTGGTTTCAGATCGGGCCGGTAATCCAACGCGTCCTGGATGCGCGCCAAGTCGAGATCGGCGGCCGCGGCGATCTGCTCATAGGACAATCCGCGGTGGCGTGCGGCCTTCTCGAGCACGTCACCGAGTTCATCTTCAAGCGGCAGAACGGCGGCGGACATGTAACACCAGAAATGAATTCCATTTCCGGACCGATTGCCACACGTTTCGCCGCATGGATGCGGT
>CAYYVB010000520.1:0-2071 GCA_964475035.1 uncultured Opitutaceae bacterium
TCGTGCTCGGCCGCACCGGCCTCAACTTCGCCGCCGGCATGAGCGGCGGCCTCGCATTTGTCTTCGACGAGCGCGGCGTGCTCCCGCAGCGCCTCAACGCACAGATGGTCTCGCGCGAGCGGCTGGAGAACGCCGCGGAGATCGACGCGCTGCGCCGCCTCATCACGGCGCACACCGACGCGACGACGAGCCCGCACGCGCGCCGCATCCTCGCGACGTGGGAGGAGTCCGTGCAGAAATTCTGGAAGATCGTCCCGCATCCGCCGTCGCCCGACGCGCCGAAGGCGTTCTTCCAGTATCAGGAGATCGTCGCGCCCGCGTCGGTGCAGTCCGCGTCAGGCGCGGCGGCGGTTGTGTCATCATGAGCAGTGGACGTGTCATAGCGCCGGCCTTGGTCGCAGGCGTGCTAGGGGTGGGGCAGTCGGCGTCGCGTTCCGCGGCGTCGCACCAAGCCAACCCTCGACCGCACACCGCGAATGAAAAAGACCCTGCTCGCCGCCCTCGTCCTCCTCTCGACGAGCCTCGGCCTCCGCGCGGAGGAAACCTCTTCCTCCTATTCGATCACCGCCGACTTCGTCTATGTCTCGGAATACATCTTCCGCGGCATCGAGCAGCAGGACGCGGCCTTCCAACCCGCCGTGACCTTCACGAAGGACACGCTCTCGCTCGGTGTCTGGACGAGCCAGGCGCTCTCCAACCGCACCACGAATTGGGCGCAGGGCAACGAGGTCGACCTCTGGGGCTCCTACGGCTTCAAGGTCAACGACTCCGTCACGCTGACGCTGGGCGGCACGTATTATCTGTATCCGTCGGCGCGGCCCTCGTTGAGCGAGCCGGACGACACCTTCGAGCTGAGCCTCGGCGTCTCGGCGCCGCTCGGGCCGCTGACGGGCTCGGCGACCTACTTCAAGGACTTCGTGCTCGAATCGAATACGTTCCAGTTCGGCCTGACCTACTCGATCCCGCTGCCGGACGAGAAGGGCTCGTTCGACCTGGGAGCGATCTATGCCTTCAACGACCTCGGCGATGCCGATGGCGGCCTGCCCGGCACGGCGGGCCTCGATTACCGCTACTACGCGCTGAGCGGCACGCTCGCCTACAAGCTGACGACGGCCGCGACGCTCAAGCTCGGCGCGACCTACACCGGCGTAAACCGCATCCCCGGCGCGCCGAAGAATCTCATCCTTTCGGTCGGCCTCAATGCCGGCCTTTAGACAGCAGAACGCATAGCAGAATGGGAGCCGGCCGCACCTTCGTGGTGCGGCCGGTTTTGCTGCCGCCTCGGTTTTCTGCGGGAGATGCCGGGAATTTTCCGGAAATCGTGCTCGCGGCTCCGGGGCGGATGCATTCGTTGGGACCCTTGTCATGAAACCGCGTCGCGTGGCCATTCTCACCGCCGGCGGCCTCGCTCCCTGTCTGAGCGCAGCCGTCGGTGAACTCATTTGCCAATACACCGAGGCCTCACCGGACACGGAGATCATCTGCTACCGCTCGGGCTACAAGGGCCTGCTCCTTGGCGACTCCGTGCCCGTCACGGCCGACATGCGCGCGCAGGCCGGCATCCTCCGCCGCTACGGCGGCAGCCCCATCGGCAACAGCCGCGTCCGCCTCACCAACGTCGACGACTGCGTGAAGCGCGGCCTCGTCAAGGCCGGCCAGGACCCGCGCGCCGTCGCCGCCAAGCAGCTCCGCAAGGACAAGGTCGACATCCTCCACACCGTCGGCGGCGACGACACCAACACCGCCGCCGCCGACCTCGCCGCCTACCTCAAGGACCACGGCTACGACCTCACCGTCATCGGCCTGCCCAAGACGATCGACAACGACATCGTCCCCGTCCGCCAGAGCCTCGGCGCGTGGACCGCCGCCGAGCAGGGCGCGAAGTTTTTCCAGAACGTCGTCTCCGAGCACGGCGCCAGCTCGCGCATGCTCATCATCCACGAAGTCATGGGCCGCCACTCCGGCTGGCTCACCGCGGCCACGACGCGCGATTACCTCCGCTTCGTCTCCGGCGGACTCTTCATCCCCGGCCTCGGCCACCACGAGGAGCGCTGGTCCGTCCACGGCGTCT
>CAYYVB010000521.1:0-2065 GCA_964475035.1 uncultured Opitutaceae bacterium
GAGCGGAGTCCGCGCCCTACCGCCGGCAGAACCAGCCGAGTTCCATCCAAGTGCGGAACCAAGCCTGGACCTTCGCCGGCCAGTCGGCGCGGGGATTTTTCGCGCGCGGGATGCCCGCGGCGAGCGCGCGGGCGAGCGGCTGCCCGTCGCGGATCGCGGCGAGCACGGCAAAGGCGGCGGGCTCAAGGCGTTTGAAATAGATCTTGCCCTCGTGCCGGTGCACGGCGACGCAGGTGCGGGCCGGCCGCGGGCGCGGCACGCGCGAGTCGGCGCCGCGGCGACGTTCCGTCGGCGCGTGCGACGCATCGCCGCGGAGGAGCGCGGCGCGTTTCTGGGTCGCGTGGACAAACTCATCGACCGGATACCGGAGATCGAGCCACTGGATGTAAGGCTGGAGACCGAGACGCAGGCGCGCAGGATCGGTGCCGCGGAGATCGTCGAGCGTGAAGACCGGAAACGCCGCGCCGTCGTAGACCTCGATCTGCGCCCACTCGAAGCGCGCGACATCGACGCAGAGCTCGGTGTGCGGCGCCGTGAGGCGCGGGTGGCGGCGGATGAATTCCGGCAGGCGCTGCGGCAGGTCGCGCAGCGTCCAGTAGCGCGACGGGCATTTTTTCAGGAACGCCTCCGTGAGGCGCAGGAAACGACGCTCGCCGAGCACGGCGCGCAGGGCGGGCAGGTCCTCGTGCAGGCTGTCGAGCACGCGGAACCAATACATGCGGTTGTAAATCTCGAGCCGCTCGACGGCGCCGAGGCGGTCGTTCGGCTTCGCGATCGCGGCGGCGGCACGCGCGGTGGAGCGTCCGTCGACCAGGGTGCGCGCGGTGCGGTTCGCGGGCGTGAGCGGGTTCATCACGACGGCGAGCATGGCGCGCTGGAGCGCACGCAGCTCGCGCTTCGAGCGGGCGGAGAGCGGACGGGCGGGCTGGCGCGGAGTGGGCATGGGCTGCTTGTAACGTATTATGTTACAATCCGGTTTAGTGCCGGCGGGCTGAACGCGCGGCGGGGGCCCTGTCACGGAAGCCGGGGCCGAGGGCGGCGCGGGCCTCGGTGATGTAGGCGTTGGCCTTCAGGGCCTCGTCGTGGACTTCCTGGAAGGACGGGATCTTGTCGTCCCACTCGAGCAGCGTGGCGGTGACGCCGCAGAGCCGCGTGGCGTGGGCGTAGAGTTTCCACACCGGGTCGAGCACGGGATGGTCGTGCGTATCGAGGATGTATTTCTCGAACTTCGTGTGCCCGGCGATATGCATCTGCGCGACGCGGTGGTGCGGGATAGCGTTGAGGTAGTCGAAGGGGTCGAAGCCGTGGTTCTGCGAGGAGACGTAAATGTTATTCACGTCGAGAAGGATTCCGCAGTCGGCGCGCTCGACGACCTCGGTGAGGAATTCCCACTCGGTCATCTCGGAGGCGTGGAACTCGGTGTAGGAGCTGACGTTCTCGACGGCGATCGGAAGCTCGAGGTAATCGCGAGCAAGGCGGATGTTGGCGGCGACGTGCTTGGCGGCGGCGACCGTGTAGGGCAACGGCAGCAGGTCGTGCGACACCGTGCCGTCGACGCTGCCCCAGCAGAGATGGTCGGAAAGCCAGGGCGTCTTCGTGCGCTTGGTCAGCGCCTTGAGTTTTTTCAGGTGATCGCGATTCGGAAAATCCGTCGAGCCGAGGTAGAGCGAGACGCCGTGTTGGACGACTTTGTATTGGGCGAGGATGCGTTCGAGCACCTCGAGCGGGCGGCCGCCATCGACCATAAAGGTCTCCGAGATGATCTCGAACCAATCGACCGTCGGTTGCTCCGACAGGATGTGGTCGTAATGCGGCACGCGCAGGCCGAGGCCGATGCCGTAGTCGGTGAAGCCGTTGAATTTGTTGGCGGGCATGAGCGCGAGGGGAACGAGGCGGGCGGCGCGGTGGAGACCTTCGCTCGGGCCGCCGTCCGGGGCAAACTTTCGTCGGACGAAAAAAGAGACCGGCGCGCACGTGGCGGCCGGTCTCGGGAAAAGCAGCGGATCAGTTCTTCGGCTCGGGCTTCTTCTCCTTGCCCTTGCAGCCGTCCTTACCCTTGCAGCCG
>CAYYVB010000522.1:0-2054 GCA_964475035.1 uncultured Opitutaceae bacterium
GTCGAGCAGGGCGTCGTCGAAGGATTGCACCCCGAGCGAGATGCGCGTGACGCCTAGCGCCTTGAGCACGGCGAGCCGTTCGGTCGTGACGGTAGCCGGGGCGAGTTCGACCGACCACTCCGCCGGTGCGATCCCCCCGCAGAAATCCAGCATCGCACGCCCTAGCTGCTCAAGTTCACCCGCGCGCAGCAGCCCCGGCGTGCCGCCGCCCCAAAAGGCGGTGTGCACGCGGCGCTCGCCCACAGGCGCCAGCGCCATCTCCTCGCGGATGCCGGCGAGGTAACGCGGGACGGCGTCGGCCTTGGGCACGGTCTGGTAGAACGCGCAGAAATCGCAGGTCGTGGCGCAAAAGGGGACATGCACATAGACGCCCAGCGGAGCGTCTGCGCCTGAGTTCGTCCGCGTGGTCGCATCCGCCGTCGTCGCCCGAGCGACGGCGCCCGGCGCCGACCCAGACTTTTCTTGCCCTATGTGGAACCCCGCCATTAGAAATGCGTCAATTTTCGACCAGCCAACGGCCTGCGAGGCCCGGCGCAACCTTTTCCCATGCAACGTCTCTCCTCCCTCCTTCCCGGCCGCGCGCTCCGCCTTGCCGCCGCGCTGTTCGCCGTCTGGGCCCTCACGGGCTGCCAGTCGATGACGATCACGAACATGACGCCGGGCAACGTGCCCGCCAACCCGTCGCAGATCTACACGATCACCGCGACCTTCGTGCCCGGCGCGCGCAACATCGATCCGGCCAGCATCTCGCCGCGCATCATCATCGACGGCCAGAGCTTCCCGATGAACCGCAGCACGGCCGCCGACAGCGGCTGGGAGTGCGAATACCAACTTCCCGCCGGTCGCACCAGCGCCGCGTATTACTTTATCGTTTCCTACGGCTACCTCGACGCCGCGCCCGGCAGCCCGACCGCCTCGCTGACCTCCGACCTGCACCGCATGAACATCGCGGGCCGCTACGTCCTCCGCCCCGAAGCCAACCGCGCCCCCGTCGGCTCGCGCGTCAGTGTGCTCGGCGCCGGCTTCTCGCCGACCGACACCGTGTATTTCGACCTCACGCCCACGCGCACGGTGTTCGAGTCGCCCAGCTCGCTCAGCTTCTTCGTCCCCGCCGTCCCAACCGGACAGAGCTACCAGCTCCGCATCACCGGCGGCGGCGAGACGCTCCAAGCGGGTTCGTTCCGCGTCGACGCGATCAGCTTCACCGTCTTCCCCACCATGCTCGAGCTCCGCAGCGGCGAGCAGCAGGCGATCACCTTCACCCTGCCCCAGCCCGCCCCGGCCGGCGGCATGCTGATCGACGTCACCACCGACGTCCCGCAAAGCGTGATCATGCCCGAGGTGATCGTCCCCGCCGGCCAGACCAGCGTGACGATCCCCGTGCAAGGCGGCCGACCCGGCAGCGGCTCGCTCTTCTTCCGCAGCAGCGCCGGCGACAGCAGCATCACGATCACGGTGCGCTGAGGCGCCGCGGAATCCCACCGGGCGCCAGTCGTAAACTCGCACCCCACCGAACGAAGCGCGTGGACTCCGTGCGCTTTTTTGCGTCCGCCGCGGGCTGCAACCCAAAGCTGCAGACGATACGTCTTAGGCGCAGCCGTGCTCAGTAGACCACTCGCCGCCCGCCGCTCAGTGCCTCTTCACTCAGGAAGAGCAGATTACATTAAACATTAAAGCCTGTCCCCTTTTGACCGCCCCTTTTGACCGCCTTGGGCCATGCTGAGCGGAGAGGAAATCATCGATTTAGGTGCGGCTTCCGGGCGTTGGCTCTGTCGCCTGGAACGCCTCTTTCTTTCGCCGAGCCACCTCCAAACGCTTTCGAATCCAGACCAAGCACGTCACTGAAACCAAAATGGTCGCGAGAAATAGCGGGATGCTGAAAAGCTTCTCTTTACCTTCGCCCAGCTGCGAAAACGCGTAGCCGAAATTCGCCGTGAGGACTAGAAGCGCGAAGAGGAAATAGTAGGTGGTCATCTTAACTTCTCTTCCGGCAATCGACTCAGATCAGCCACGCCCGCCGAGCGGGCAAGCCGTCTCTTTTGAATGACTGGGCC
>CAYYVB010000523.1:0-2047 GCA_964475035.1 uncultured Opitutaceae bacterium
GGTCGATGAAGAGGTCGTTGCGCTCGCGGCGGCGGACGGTGCCGCTGACGATGTCACCCACGGAGTCCTTGAAGTCGTCGTAGATGCGCTCCTTCTCGAACTGCCGGAGCCTTTGCATGATCGCCTGCCGTGCGGTCTGTGCGGCGATGCGGCCAAGGTAGGCGGGATCGATCTCCTTTTCAATGGAGTCACCGATGATGGCGCCGTGCTTGAAAACTTGCGCCTTCTCAACGTGGATCTGGGTCTTCGGGTCGGCCACGGAGTCGACGACCTTCATCACGGCCCAAGCCTTAAGTTTGCCGTCCTTGGGATTGATCTCGATCTTCAGGTCCTGACCGGAATTCACGCCCTTCAAAGCCGCCGTTTTGATGGCGTTGACGATGGCGGAGATCATATCGGCACGGGGAATGCCTTTCTCCTTCTCCATGTATTCGAGGACGGACAGGATTTCGCTGCTCATGTGGGACGGTGTGGTGGGAAAAAAAAGGCGGGACCCGAAGGCCCGCCCACTTGTGGAAAGTGAACTGTGTGAGCTGGAAAAGGTAGGGTGCGCTCCCAAGGCTTGTCAAGCACGCCGCCCCGAAGCGATCTGAAGCGCCCTGCCAGCGAGTTACGCATGTGACTCGTGTTCGATCAACCAAGCCAGCATGCCCTGCGCCCAACCGTTGCACCACGGAAATTCGGCTCCCCCGATGACGCCCAATCCGCCCAGCACTCGCCGCACCTGCAACGGCAGATCACCCGCATACCAGTGAAACCACCACCCGCCGAATTCGCGCCCCGTCCGCGCTGCTAGCAAAGGCAGAAACCCATCCGTTACCAACGTTTGAAACCGCGCCGCCGAGACTGTGCTTCCCACCACCTGCTCCCACAGCTCGTTTCGCGCCGGGCCCACCTTGCCAGCACGGCGGGCCATACCGGTCGTTATCTCGTCCGAGACTGCTTTCAGGTCACACTGCTCTGCCCAAGTTAACAATCGCACCGGCCAATCCGGCGCATACGCGCACCAGGAGGCGTATTGCGCGAGGCGCACCTGCGGCTGATTGGCCGGGCGCACCCCATGGCCCTGCCAGCGATCGCGCCATCGCTCATAGACCTCCTCCGCGACTCCCGCGCGGCGCCACTCTTCCAAGGAACAGTGCTCCGCCGCGAGCAACATCGGCACGCGGTTATGCCGGTAACCCAACACTTCGAGTGCCGTGTGGTGAGCCGCAGACTCCCAGCCCAATCGCTCTATCCGTTGTTGCGCGTGGTGCACCTTGCGCTTCCAACGACGTCGCGACCCGGCCCGCAGACGCGCCAACACCTCTTCGCGCGGACAGTTCAGTAACTCCGTCACGCGCCGCGCCTCATCTTGCGCGGTCAACACCTCCAGCGCATCGTCCGCCGCATACTCCTCCAAATCCCGCTGCAAGAGCGGCAGCAGCACCAAGGCCGGGATCGCGCGACCGTCCGCCAGCCGCACCGGCGACTCCCCTGGATCCGGTGGAAACAACAGCACATGCAATACGACGTCGTGATAAGCCGGGTTCGACGCGTGTCCATGCGCGCGCCAATCGCGCGCGTGAAAATGCACCTCTACATCCCCGGTCGTCTCCTCCTCCCCGATCCGCAAACGCGCCCGCCTGAAATCCGGCCCGCCAAGCAGATTCCAGCGCCCGGGATGCAGCACCGCGAGTGCCCGCCCATCGGTCAGACGCGCCGATGTGCTGACGAAATCCTGTTGCAGCCAGATTTTCTGGAGCACTCTCTCCGCGAGCGCGAAAGGCCCGTAGAGTCCCTGCATCTCGGCGACGGACAAATGAATGGAAGCCATGGCGCGTGGATCGTGCGACCTGGCCCGGGGCGCGAGTTTGCGGGCTGGACACTGGTAAATTTCCGCCAACGCTGCCAGCCCAATCCCGTCTCACGGAAGGGTGGCAGAGTGGTCTATTGCGGCGGTCTTGAAAACCGCTGAGCCGCAAGGCTCCGGGGGTTCGAATCCCTCCCCTTCCGCCAGTTTTCTTTCCGAAGCGGTTAGAAAACCGTCCTCCATAGTCTCGGCGAA
>CAYYVB010000524.1:0-2046 GCA_964475035.1 uncultured Opitutaceae bacterium
TCCCGGCGCCGCGCGGTTCGCAGGTGCTGATCGCCAGCGTCGTCGAGCACCTCGCCGCGGACGGCGCGGTGGTTCACCGCCTGACGTATCCGGGCGGGCCCGAGTTCGAGACGCCGCCGGGGGTTCGCCGCCATTGGGCGCGTTTCGGAAGAGCCGGCGATCCGTCGCGGCTCGGACGGCACAAGCTGCGGCTCGACGGCGGATTGTTGCTGGAACTGTGGCATTTGCTGCGCCGCGAGCCGATCGACGTCATTCACGCGCACAACTACGAAGCGCCGGTCTTGGCCTACCTCGTGCGCTGGTGGACGGGAGTGCCGGTCGTCTACCACGCCCATAACGCGCTGGCGGACGAACTGGGCTGGTACGTCGCGCCGGGCTGGCGGCGACGCCTGGCGGCGCGCCTAGGCGCGTGGTTGGACGGCTCGATCCCGCGCCGCGCCGATGCGGTGATCGCGCTGACGCATGAACTGGCCGAGTATTTGGTCGCCCGTGGCGTGGCGCGCGACCGCCTGAGGATTCTGCCGCCGGCCGGCCTGCCGGGTCTGGAGTCGGGGCGGGCTCTGGGGCGGCCGGCGGAGTCGGGAGCGTTCATCGTCGCCTACGCCGGCAACCTCGATGGCTACCAAGATCTCGAGGTTCTGTTCGACGCCTTCGCGCTCCTGCGGGCCGAGAGGCGCGGCGCGCTGTTGGAGCTCGTCACGCACGAAGCGGACTGGCCCGAGCGCGTCGGCGGAAGGCTGCGCGAATGGGTGGCGCGGGGCTCGGCCCGCGTCGTCGTCGCCGCCGATTTCGCAGCGGTGCAGGAGCGCTTGGCGGCGGCCGATGTGCTCGTCTGCCCGCGCGTGTCTTGGTCGGGTTACCCGATCAAGCTGCTGAACTACCGCGCGGCCGGTCGGCCGATCGTCGCCGCACGGGGCTCGGCCAAGGAGTTGCGCGATGGGGTCACCGCGCTCGTCGTCGACGATGGCGACGCGGCCGGAATGGCGCGCGCCCTGTGCCGGCTGCACGACGACCCGGTGCTGGCGCGACGCCTCGGCGCGGCGGCGCGCGACGAGGCGGACGCGTGGGCCGAACGGAGCGGATTTGCTTCGCAACTCGATGAAATTTATTGCAAGATCGAAACGCGTCGCGCGGCCGAGGGGCCGGGCGGCGTGCGGGTGATGGCTCGTTTGCTCGCCCGCCTCGGAGAACGTATAAGCGCGATGGCCCCGAACGGAGGAGCGCGATGACACGAGAATTCAAAGGCAGGGTGGCGATCTGCGTCTTCTTGCTGACCGCCGTCATCGGCTGCGGCGGGCGACAGCCCGAACCGGTTGCTTTGCCCCCGCTCGACGCGAGCTTGACGCCGTCGGAGGAGCCGGATCCGCGGCAATACGCCATCCAACCCGGCGATACGCTGCGCATCAAGTACCAGTACCATCCCGAGCTCAATACGAAGGTCCCCGTCGGCCCGAGCGGCGACATCACGCTGCAGGTCGCCGGTATCGTGCGCGCCGCCGGCCTCACGCCAGGGCAGCTCGAAGAACTCATCCGCGAACGCAGCATGCATCGCCTGCGTGACCCCGAGATCAGCGTCGTCGTCGCCAGCCTCGCCGAACGAACGATCTGGGTCGGCGGCGAAGTGCGTATCCCCGGTCCAGTCATCTACCGCAAAGGCATGACCCCGCTGCAGGCGATTCTCGAGCGCGGCGGTTTCACCACGACGTCGCGCATCGATAGCGTCCTCCGCCTGTCGGGCAACCAAGGCACGCGCATCGACCTGACGCGCCCGCTGCGGGAGGGGACACCCGAAGGCATCGAACTCGCCGTCAACGACGTGATTTACGTGCCGCGCACCTTCATCGGCGACGTCAATCTCTTCGTCCAACAATACATTCGCGACGTCCTCCCGATCCAACCGCGGATCGGCGCAGGCACCACCTTCTGACCCTCGTCCACCGCCGAGACCAGCAGAACTCCCGATGGCGTACGATCCGACGCGACATGACCGCCCGAACCTGAGTCGGTACGGCAACACGAGCGGCCCGAACCTGAGCCGGTACGGCA
>CAYYVB010000525.1:0-2041 GCA_964475035.1 uncultured Opitutaceae bacterium
CCCCGCATTGCCTTCGCGGGCCGCTTCCCCACTCTCCCGGCCAACCCCACCCCACGCGCATGGCCCGCACTCGTATCGTCATCATCGGCGGAGGCTTTGGCGGCGTGCAATGCGCCCGCACCCTGCGCCGCGCCCTCCGGCGCAATGACGCCGAGATCATCCTCTTCAACCGCGAGAACCACCTCGTCTTCAGCCCGCTCCTGGCCGACGCCGTCGGCTCCTCGCTCAACCTCCAGGACGTCATCGTCCCGCTCCGCCAGCTCCTCCCCGGCGTCATCTGCCGCACCGAGGATGTCCTCCACGTCGACCTCGACGCGCGCCAGATCGAATTCGAGGGCCCCGACGGCGCGCTCCGCCGCCTGCCCTACGACCACGTCGTCCTCGCCTGCGGCAACATCTCCAACCTCAACGTCGTGCCGGGCATGGCCGACCACGCGTTCCCGTTAAAAACCGTCGGCGACGCTGCCGTCCTCCGCACGCAGGTGCTCCAGCAACTCGAGCGCGCCGAGGTCTGCGAGGATCCGGAGAAACGGAAATGGCTCTGCTCCTTCGTCGTCGTCGGCGGCGGCTACAGCGGCGTCGAGTCGGCCGGCGAGATCAACGACCTCGTCCGCGGCAGCCTGCATTTCTACCCGCACATCCGGCCCGACGACGTCACCGTCACGCTCATCCATTCGCGCGACCAGCTCCTGCCCGAAATCAGCCCGCCGCTGCGCGAGTTCGCCCGGCAGAAGATGCAGGAAGCCGGCGTCACCATGCGCCTCAACAGCCGCGTCCAACTCGCCACCGGCGACGGCGTGGGCACAGACCGCGGCTTCGTCCGCGGCGGCACCATCGTCTGCACCATCGGCAGCACCACCGCGCCAATCGTCGAGCGCCTCGCCGCGCCGAAGGAGAAAGGCCGCCTCGCCACCGCGCCCGACCTGCGCCTCCGCGGCCGCGCCGACGCGTGGGCCGTGGGCGATTGCGCCAGCATCCTCAACGCGCACGACGGCCAGCCCTCCCCGCCCACCGGCCAGTTCGCCGAGCGTCAGGGCCGCCAATGCGCGGAGAACATCGTCCGCGTCCTCCGCGGCGAAGCAACGCGCCCCTTCTCCTTCCGCGTGCTCGGGCAGCTCTGTTCCATCGGCGGACACAGCGCCGTGGCCGAGATGTTCGGCCTGCGGCTGAGCGGATTCCTCGCGTGGTTCGTCTGGCGCGGCGTCTATCTCTTCAAGCTCCCGACGTGGGGCCGCCGCATCCAGGTCGGCGCCGACTGGGCCTGGCTGCTCCTCTTCCCGCGCGACCTCGCGCACCTCCGCACCGACACCACCGAACGCGTCACGCACGCGCACTTCGAGCCGGGCGACTTCATCATGAAGCAGGGCGACCCGCCGACGAACTTCTACGTCATCGAGCGCGGCGAGGTGGAGATCCTCCGCGCCACCGTCGACCGCCCCGAGGGCGAAGTCATCGCCACGCTCGGCCCCGGCAGCTTCTTCGGCGAACAGGCGTTGATCAACAACCAGCCCCGCTCCGCCTCCGTCCGCGCCCGCACGCCGCTCGACGTCGTCGTCATGGGCCGCAACGTCTTCACGACCATCTCGAAATCCCTCGCCCCGCTGCGCGCCGCGCTCACCGCCGCCATCACGCGCCGCGCCGGCACGTTCTGGCAGGAGCGCCCGCAAGCCCTCGCCGCGCTGCGCAGCTTCCGCCTCGCGGATTTCATCGAGCCCGCGCCGCAACCGCTCCTCCGCCCCACCGACACGCTGCGCGACGTCACGCACCATTTCGCCGCCTCCGAGGAGAATCTCTACTACGTCGTCGACGCCTCCGACCGCCTCGCGGGGCTCGTGACGCTCACCGATGTCATCCGCGTCCAGGCCAACGGCGCTCCGCCCGACACACCCGTGACGGAGTTCATGGCCGCGCAACCGATCGCCGTCCTCGCCAACGACACCGCCGTCGTCGCCGCCTCGGCGTTCCGCGAGCACGGCTTCAAGACCCTGCCCGTCATCGCCGACCGCGAGTCGCGGCGCGTCGTCGGCACGATCCGCGCGCG
>CAYYVB010000526.1:0-2036 GCA_964475035.1 uncultured Opitutaceae bacterium
GGCGAAACCGGCGCGCGCGGCGACTTCATCGCCGTCGCGGATCGCGGTGATGCGGCTGATGCGCGCGAGGTGCAGCGTGGCGATGCGTTTCTCGAGCACGGTCTCGAGCTCGAAGCCCGGCCCGATGTCGTCGGCGGGATCCAACGTCAGCGCGCCGGTGTCCTGGTCGACCGTGAAGCGCTGGAACACATACATCGCCGAGAAACTGTGGTTGCGCAGGTGGTAGGCGAGGCCGGCGCGGCGGTCGGCGGCCTGCGCGACGGCGGTCGCGGCGACGCGGTGCGCGATCCAAAAGACGGAGTCGCGGTCGATGAACAGGTAGTCCTTCTGCGGATGCTTCCGCAAAAATTCCTGCCGCCACGCCATCTCGATGCCCGGCATGTATTCCCAGGCGTAGGCCTGGCGCGTCAGCGAAGGCAGGCCTTGCAACAGCAGCGCGACGACGGCGGCGCCGCAAGCCCAGCGCCAGCCGGCGGCGGAGCGGAAGAGCCGCGCGCCGATGACGACCGCCGCCAACGCCATCAGCAGATGCACGGGCAGGCTGAGCCGGCGGATGACCGGGTGGTCGAACTGCCCCCAGAAATACAGCATCAGCAGCGCCCCGATGCCGAAGAGCCCGAGCCCGACGAAGGCGACCGCCGCCTCGCCGGGAGTCGCGGCGCGCCCGGCGCGGAACGTGCGCAACAGCACGAGTCCGAAGAACGGCAACGCCAGCAGGCCGACGGCGCCGAAGAAAATCGAGTTCGGTTGGTAACCGGTCGTGTCGAAGAAAAAGCCGAGCGCGTGCCCGAGGTTGTCCGGCACATAGGCGAACGAGAACGGCGCGCCCGCCTCGGGCTTGCTCGCGAGCTCCCACGCGCCGGCGTTGGTCTCGAAGACGCGGTTTTGCAGCACGTAGGGGAACAGCAACACCGGCGCGGCCACGACGCTCCACGGCAGGATGATGCGTCCGGCCCGCGCCCAGCCCCAGAGCGCGAGGAGCGCGACGGGCAGGACGAAGAGAACAGACTCATAGCGCGTGAACGCCAGCAGCACGGCGGCGAGGCAGAGCGCCGTGAGCGAATCGTCGTCGGGCTGCTCCGCGTAGCGCCACCCGAGGAGGAGCACGGTGGCGAGCATGACGAGGTTGAGCAGCTCGAAGCCGCCGCCCGCGGCCTGTTGGGCGAGGAGCGGCAGGCCGGTGAAGAGCAGCACGGCGAACGCGCCCGCCCAGCGATTGCCCGCGATGCGCGCGGCGAGGACGAAGACGAGCCCGAGGAAGAGGAAGCCGAGCGCGGTGTTGACCCAGAAGGGATTCGTCCCGCGGTAGCCGGTGGTGTCGTGCACCAGCGAGACGAGGAACGGGAAGAAGAACGGGCGCTTGTCCACGACCTTGTGCGTGAACTCGAAGGGCCCCTGCACGTCGGTGGCGCGGATCGGGTAGGACACCTCGCGCTGCTGGTGCATGACCATCGAGGTGCCGAGGAGCAGGACCTCGTCGGCGAGGATCTTGAAGCCGTGCCGCTCGTGTGCGGCCCAGAGTCCGCCGCAGGCGGCGATGAGCGCGAGCGCGGCGTAATCGGCCCGCGCGGGGCGCCAACCGGTCCACGCGCCGCGCCCAAGCCGCCAGAGCACGCGGACGAAGAGCGCAAAGGTCAGCAAGAGGATCCAATAGCCGCCATGAGCGACGATTTTGACCGCGGTGTCGGCGGGCAGCAGCCAGCGGCCGACGACGAGCGCGATCAAACCGAGCGCGACCAGCAACCACACCCGCCGGTGGCGCAGGATGAGCTTCGACAGGGGCATGAAAAAGCCGTCCACGGAAGTGGGCGGCTTGGCAAGCAAGGAGACTTAAAACAACCGTTTAGTTGCTGTAGGTGATCGTGCGCGCACCGGCGACGCCCGAGGCGGTGACGGCCGAGCCCTGCTGGATGTCCGAGTAGGTTTCGCCCGCGACCGGCGTGACGGTCTTGATGTATTGCGAGCTGTTGGTGCCCACGATGTCGGACGAGCCGACGGAGCTGACGCCGCGCTCGAGGAAGTATTGGTCGGCGGCG
>CAYYVB010000527.1:0-2033 GCA_964475035.1 uncultured Opitutaceae bacterium
CGGTGAGGCTGAGGCCGGCGATGCCGTGCGCGGTGGCGTCGAGGGTGTTGGAGCCGCTGGTGAGCGTGGTGCCGTCGTTGACGCGGAACTGCGCGTCGTCGCCGCGCTGGGCGGTGGCGCCGGTGACGAGGCCGAGGGCGGCGAGGAGGCCGCCGTCGCCCTCGCTCACCGTGAGGCCGATGTCGCCGCTGGCGTTGTTGGCGAGCACGACGCGGTCGTTCACGGCGTCGTAGCTGGCGGTGACGCCGGCGCCGGATTGGTTGATGCGCTTGAGGACGCCGACGAGGTTGTCGTCGTTGACGTTGTAGTCGATCTCGACGCCGTTGATCGTGAACGAGCCGTTGCCCGAGCCGTCGACGGCGGTGACGGCGGTGCGGAGACCGGCGCCGGTGAGCGCGGCGGTGGTGCTCATCGCGCCGAGCGTGCCGGAGCTGGTGACGGTGTCGGTGCCGTTCTGCGCGAGTTTGAGGACGCGAAGGAGGTTCGAGGTGTCGTTGGCCGCGCCGAGCGTGATCGTGCTCTCGCTCGCGCTGGTGAGCGTGATGCGGTCGGTCGTGTGGTCGTAGGCGGCGGTCACGTCGCCGCCGGTGGCGGTCTCGATGGCCTCGAAGACATCCGCGAGGGAGTCGGTGAGCGCGACGGTGACTTTCTGGCCGTTGACGGAGAAGGTGCCGGCGGTGGCGGCGGCGCCGGTGCGCAGGGTCGCGAGCGTGAGACCGGAGACGTCGGAGGCGGTGTGGAGGCCCTTGGCGATGTCGGTCGCGCCGAGACGCCGGGCGGCGGAGGCGAGTTGGAGGACCTCGACCTTGTAGGTGCCGGTGGCGGTGCCGGAACTGGCGGAGGCGCTCCACGCGCCGGTGCTGGCGGAGGAGCTGACCTTGCGGCCGGAGAAGAGCCCGACGTCCTTCAGGCCGGCGGCGGCGGTGTTGAGGGCGCCGATGCGGGTGTTGAGGTCGCCCAGGGCGTTGTTGCGCAAGGTGTTCGTGCGCTGCTCGTTCTGGATGCGCGTGATCGGCACCCGCTCGAGATCCATCAATTGGTCGACGAGCGACTTCCAGTCGAAGCCGGAGGCGAGTCCTGAGAGTTGTAAGCCAGCCATGAGATTCGGGGCGAGAATGCCCCACACCTTCATCGGCCGCTCCGGGAAAAAATTAAGCGAATCGGCGGGCGCGAAAAAAATTTTCGGGGCCCTTTCCGGCCGGCGTGCCGGGGGCGGTTTTCCGAGCGGAATCCGGGCGCGGCGAAACGGCGCGCGGCGCACCGTGAAAAAATTTTTCGCGCGCACTCGCGCTAAATTTCCCCGCGTTCCGTGCCGTTACTCCACCTGCCGCGAATCAGAAACAAGGCCGGACCGCTCCGGGGCCGCTAACCTGGAGCCGATTGCGACACGGACGTCGCACTCAAAAATCAAGGAAGATACCATGTCAGTCGTCATCAACACCAACTTCGCCGCGACCGTCGCGTCGAACAACCTCGCCGCCTCGAACGAAAGTTTGCAGAAGAGCCTCAACCGGCTCTCCAGCGGCTCGAAAATCGTCAACCCCGCCGATGATGCGGGCGGTCTCGCCGTCTCGATGAAATTGTCCGCCGCCGCCAAGCGGTCCGGCGCGACGATCACGAACATCGCCAACTCCGTCTCGTTCCTCCAGGCGCAGGACGGCGTGCTCAAGGTCACCGGCAAGGTGCTCGAGCGCATCGGCGAGCTGAAGACCCTCTACGCCGACCCGACCAAGAACACGGACGACCTCGCGAACTACGACGCGGAGTTCCTCCAACTCCAGGAGCAGCTCACGTCCCTCACCGCCGAGAAGTTCAACAGCGTCGACCTCTTCGGCTCGGACTCCCTCACGGTCCCCGTCTCCGCCGACAGCACCCAGACGGTCAACATCACCGCGAAGAACCTCTCCGACGGCACCGACGGCATCGGCGACCTCACCGACACCTCCACCGTCGCCAGCCTCGACGACATCGACCTCGACGACATCACCGACGCCATCCAGCGCGTCGCCACGATGCGCGCCAACAACGGCGCC